>JANORY010000611.1:0-5638 GCA_031415535.1 Burkholderiales bacterium
CGGCTGCAGACGAATTTGCCGACCCACCTCGTAGCCATTGACCCCCGGTAAGCCGATGTCCAACCGCGACACGTCTGGAAGGAAGGACGCGGCCGCAGTAATTGCGGTCGCGCCGTCGTAAACCGCGTGCGTGTCATGGCCCATCAACTTCAGCATCATCGCCAGACTGGTAGCGGAATCGTGATTATCATCGACTACCAAGATACGGTAGTGCGACGCGCTCGCTCGCGCATGTGCGGACGTGTTCACTGCGAGTGGTTCAATCGCTGATGCTATCGGCAAGCGGACGCTGAAGGTACTGCCACAGCCCGGCCCGCCGCTATGCGCTTCGACTTGGCCGTCGTGCAGCTCGACCAAGCGCCGAACCAGCGTCAAGCCGATTCCTAAGCCACCCTGCGATTGCCCTAACGACGGGTTTACTTGTGCAAACATCTCAAAAATGCCGGGCAGGTGTGCGGCCTCAATACCGACGCCGTTGTCGGCAACCGTCACCAACACATGATCGTTCTGTCGTTCCGCAGTCAAGCTGATTGCGCCGCCGCGGTTGGAGAACTTGGCAGCGTTGTTGAGCAAATTCAAGAACGCTTGCGCGAGCCGGGTAAGATCGGCATTCAGCATAATGGGTGTAGCGGGAATTGCGACGGTCAGTTGCAACCCGTTGTCATTGATCAGAGACTGGCTGGTTTCGATCGCGCTATAGATGACCGTGGTCAATGCCACGCGTTCACGTCGTAGCTCCAACTTGTCGCTGTTGATACGGCTCAGATCCAGCAAATCGTCCACCAGCCGGACCATTTGACTGAGCTGCCGATCCATGACTGCCACGGCGAGCTGGACGCTCGTCGCGTTATCCGGTGCCAGCCGCATAATCTGCAGGCAATTGCGAATCGGTGCGAGCGGATTTCGCAGTTCATGCGCCAAAGTGGCCAGGAATTCGTCTTTGCGCCGGTCGGCCGCAGACAATTTCGCGGCTTGTTGCTGTAGCTGGGTCGCCATTTCCCGCTGATTCTGTTCGGCGCGCTTCAGGTCGGTGATGTCGCGTGACACGGACACAAAACGTACTACCGTGCCGTCCGGATCACGAATCGGTGCGACCATGACGTCCCACCATTTCTCAGTCCCCTTGATGGTCGGGCATTGCAGTTGGAATCGCGCGACAAAACCAGCGCTAGCGGACGCAAGCGCTGCCGTCACTTCATTGCGAGCATCAAGGGGCCACATATCACACCACGGGCTGCCCTCCAGCAGTGCAAAGTCATCGATTTCCAGCGCACATAAACCATTTGCGTTCATTTGCAGCAGCCGGCCGTCCGCGTCGATGATCTTGACGCAATCAGGGCTGCTTTCATACAGGCTACGACCGAAGGCATCGCTGGTGTAAACCACAGCGGGTGATAGTTGCTTATAACCGATGATCAGACTTGCGGGCGAGATGCGGATTCGTTTGCACTCATTTTATGAGGCCGCCCTTGTGGCGGTTCGAACGCGGCAAACCACGACTCGATCGGCATATGTTGCGCAAACTTCGACATGAGTTGCGGCAACAAGCCGACGAATAGGGCGGGGGTTAAAAGCCAACGCCAGGGTCGTTTCCAGACCAACAGAGCACCGAGCACGGCCATGCCGAACATCAGCGCAACGGGGTTCCGCTCTGCTAGCGGCTTGACGACTACTTTGGCGGCACTGCTGGCCAGTACCGCAGCACTGCGCAGCGGGTGCTGTGCCCACCAACTCAAAATCGCGTCGACAACGATGCTCGCGCCAGGGATAGATTTAAGCGCATCTTGAAGACTGGAAAATGAACTGGCGTTGCCGCCTTGTGTTTCACGGCGAGGCGCAGAGTACCCCAGCATGGTCGAGCGCAAGCGCTCGCGGGACGCTCTGAGTTTCTCTGACTGCTCGAAGTTTGGAGACATTATTGTGCTCAAGCGGCACCCGCTTCACGCAACATGACCAGATCGGAGCGCATCTGATCGCGAATTTCGTCAAACATTCCTGAAACTTTTTGGTTGCGCGCGAACAGCCAGCAAGCCAAGGCAAGTACTGCCGGAATTGCCGGCGTGGCAATCAGCGCAATCGGTTCACGAATCTGACCCAATGGCGTTACTGCCCAAAACATCACGGCAATTCCGGCCAGCAGAACTGCGACAGCCCCCAGGCCGAGGCAAGCGGCCATGAACACCGCACGACGCTTCCAGGCCAGCACGGCGCTCGCGGCTTGTGCACCCACGAGTTCTGCATAAGCCTCGACATGATCCGCCAACAAATGAGGTTCGGTAGCGGTCAGACGAAGCAGCGGATGCAGAATAAAGCTCATGGGCGCATTCCGATGCTTACGCGCGGTCGCGCGAACGACCCATCAACCCGATCAATGCCATCAGTGCCGCACCGGTCGCGGCGGCGATCAACATGGCCTTGATCGGATCCTGGCTGATGTAGCCGGCAGTGGACTCGCTGGCCTTGTGAGCCTTGTCGCGCAATTGCTGACTAGTTTCTTTCACCGCGTCGACGCCGCGCTGTGCCAATGCACCTGCCTGCTCGCTGACATTGTTGAACAAGGGCGCTGCTTGATGTCGAACTTCTTCAACCGCACCCGAGACACCGTCCAGTGCATGATTGGCGTAGGTTTTGGTTGATCTGATTGCATCTTCGGCCTTATTGGCAGCCTGATCGACCAATCGATTGGATTCTTCAGTAGTAGTGTTGTAGCTCATGATTATTTCCTTTTTGATGAGTAGTCAGACACGCGGTGGGACATCGACTATTTCTTCCTGAACTGGCCGAACAGGAACGAGGCCACCGCCAGGACGGCGAACAAAACGAACAAGATTTTGCCGATATCGACTGCCCCGGCAGCGATTCCGCCGAAACCAAACAAGGCTGCAATCAAGGCAATCACAAAAAACACAACGGCGTAGTGCAACATGATGGCGTTCCTCTTCGGTTGATGGTGAGTAGTATTGCAGCGCGCGTGTCGCTGTTCTGTAGGAAGGTGCACACCGGCCATGTCGGAGTACCTAGCGTAGTCGGGTAGGACGCGGCTGACAGAATCTGGCGAACGGGCACAGCTTTTGCGTGACTACACTCCGAACAAAAGGCTTTGGAGGGTGCACGATGCAAGGTTCTTCCGC
Organism: Burkholderiales bacterium; assembly: GCA_031415535.1. GTDB lineage: Bacteria > Pseudomonadota > Gammaproteobacteria > Burkholderiales > Burkholderiaceae_E > JANLTP01. The sequence goes on from JANORY010000611.1 coordinate 3,132, forward strand.
TCAGAAAACTGCCGAGGCAGCGGCTTCACGCCGTTGCACACCGATCACGGTAGCGGGCGCGCACGGACGCTTCGTGGTTTACAAGGACATCGGCAAACTGTACCGGGCGGACTTCCTGAGCGAGCCTGGCGAAGGTGTCGAGGTATCAGCCGCTTTTGCCAGGGCAGCGGGTCAAATCAATTCGGCTGATGTGTTGTCGTACATTCATGACTTTAATGTCAGGTTCAGTACGCGCGAAGGGCCTTTTGATCTGCTTGGCAGCAATATTGGTGCGCACATTGCCCCGCAGGTCCGACGATTTGCTGCCCTGCTGCAGTCTGACGATCGCGAGTCTTTGTGGCGTTCGCTTGCAAACCTGCCCGCTGCGCTGCCGGCCGTCCTCTGGGCGATGTCGGACTGGGCGCTGCCGCGAAGTTTCCGAATGATGCAAGGCTTCGGAGCCGACCTCTTGCGAATCACGAGCGCACGCGGCGACATGAACTCGGCGCGATTCCAATGGTCGCCTCTGCTGGGTCGGCACTTCTTATTGCAGGATGAAGCCAGACGGATTGCTGAACTGGATCAGCAATACCTCAGGCGGGATTTATACGACGCTATTGAGGGGGGTCTTTACCCGGCATGGGAGCTGGGTGTCCAGATTGTGAGCGACTCAATGCCCGGGGGCATGAGCGCCCTGACGCCGATTGGCAAAATGGTTCTCGATCGTAATGCGGGCCAGGCGGCACAAGACACCCTGAAATTCAACTGTTCGGCGCTTAATCTTGTTCCGGGGATTGATTTCCCGCCTGAAAATAGGCCTGGCGAATCGACTGCGGCCGGTACTTTAGAGACTGAGCACTTCGACCTGGCGGCCCTGTTCTGGAATAGTTTGACACTGTCAGAACGTGCCCGAATCGTGCTCGCGCTCAAGTTGGAGCTGACGAACTTTGCGAGCATGAGCACACAAGCTCGGTTTCTTGAACTGCTCGCCAATGGCGTGCACCCGCTGGCTGAGCAACTCGCCGGCAATCTCGGCGTGTCGAACAACGCTGCAGGATTGAGACCGCCGGTTCTTAAGGTCGTTGGAACGACCACAACCGAGGCGCCGGTCGCGGTGGCGGCGGCTGAAGGCATACACTCGCGGCGCATTGCGCTTTTGGTCAGTGACGGTGTTGATCGGCAGATTCTGACCGAACTAAGCGCCGCATTGACCCAAGAGGGTGCGTTGCCCAAAGTGCTGGCACCAGCACTTAAAATTGCCTGTTCTGGTACATCAGACGTCTTTAAAGCAGACGCCGTTATTGACGCGAGCGAGTCAGTACTGTTTGATGCCTTCATTATTTGCGATGGCGACCCGGCACAGATTCCGGATCGTCATTGCCTGAAGCTGACCGAGTTCGTCGCCGAAGCGCATCGACACCTGAAGCCCATCATTGCGGTCGGCGCCCGCGGCCGCGAACACTTGAGCGCTGCCAATATTGAGCCGCATGTTGAGCCGGTGCACGGCGTTTGGTGTGCCGAGCGCATCGACGAAGATTTTATCTTGCTGGCGCGGGTACTGATCGCAACACACCGGTTCTGGGATCGCAAGTAGGTTCCTGGTTACCGGGCATGAAAGGGATAGACGTGTTGTCTGAATCAGAAGTGGGTCGGGTCCAATGGCTACTCGAAGCCGGCGCACCCGGCGCAATCCATGGCATGCTGGCGTCGCGGACTCTGTTCGACAAAGTCAGTTCCTACCAACGGGTGCGGGTCTACGAGACCGAGGCCCATGGTCGGGTGCTCATGCTGGACGATGTCTTTATGTGCACCGAGCGAGACGAATTTTTCTATCACGAGGCCTTGATTCACCCCAACGCCTTGTGTCATGCAAACCCACGCAGTGCCTTGATTATTGGTGGTGGCGACGGGGGCAGCGTCAAACAACTGTGCAAGCACGCCACAATCAGAGAAATAACCCTGGTTGAAATCGACGCCTTGGTTATCGCAACTGCGCAGCAATTCCTGGGCAATGTTCACGGTGGCACACTTGATCCGGCCAGCAACGCGCGCCTGTCGATTCATATCGAGGACGGTGCTGGATTTTTGCGTGATTCAAACGATCAGTGGGATCTGTTGATACTTGACTTGACCGATCCGGCACCCTTGGCCAATGAACTCTATGGCGATGCATTTTATCGGCTCTGCGCGCAGCATCTCAGCGCGCGGGGCATGCTGTCCCTGCAAGTCGCTTCACCGGTATTGCGGCCTGATATTGTGGTCGATGTGGTGCAAAAGCTGCGACGCCACTTTAATGTCGTTGCACCGTATTTGGTTCCGACGCCGCACGCGGGTGGACTCTGGATGATGATCAGCGCCTCACAAGCCGTTGATCCTCGTCAAACGTGCGCTTCCACCGTAAAAGCACGCATGCTGTCGCGTGGAATCTGCGATCTGCAGTACTACTGTCCGGACATGCATCTGGCCATGTTTGCGCAGCCACCGTTTATTGATCGTCTCATCCAATCAGCTTGAGCAACAGATTGCCG
>JANORY010000612.1:0-1046 GCA_031415535.1 Burkholderiales bacterium
GTATGAAATCACCCTCGACCGGCCCGATAGCGAAACGGCCACTTTCCGCCTGTTGGATGCGGATGAAACACGCCGCAAAATCCTGAACACCCCCGAAACTTATATCGAGCCGATGTGCCAGGCGGAAAATGCCTTTAATTCGACAGCAAAAAGTATCAAAACATTGGAGCCGGGTGTGGTCAAAAAGCGGGATGGCATCTGGATTCTGGAAAAAAAAGCCCGCATCCGCTACGAATAAAACCCACCCGATTCATACGTGCGAAAACGAAAACCCATTCCCTCACCGGCTGCCCGACCAGACAGCCGACTAACCATTTTTTCGCAACCGCATGAATCTCGAAACTATCATCACATTCGCCATTATCGCCGTTCAGGCATGGCTTTTTTGGCAGACCTGGGATAAAATCAGGCAATACAAAGCCTTTTTCCCGCCGCCGCCGTCGCAGTTTGGCATCAATAAAGGGCAGGTTTTTTCCGACAGCCCGTTCCTTTCTGACGATTTTAGTCCCGCGCTTTATTCGCTCAACCGCTACCTCGACAAAAGCCGGGGGGCCGTGCCGGAATACCAATTGATGAAAAACCTCGTCGATGGCCCGCTCGATACGCTCGAAGAAGAAATAGCCGTCGCCATTCCCATCCCGCTTTATCTGGGGCTGATTGGCACCATGCTCGGCGTGATTATCGGTGTCTGGAACATGGACGCGGATGCCCTGGGTAAAGCAACCTCCGCCGACTCCGCCGCGCAACTTGGCTCCGGCATTTCCGTCCTCCTCGGCGGCGTGAAAGTGGCGATGTGGGCCAGCCTTGCCGGTTTGCTTTTCACGACGGCGCATTCCGGTTTTCTGTTCAAATCAGCCAAAATCGAGGTCGAACGCAGCAAAAACACCTTTTTTGCTTTCCTCCAAACCGAACTTGTCCCGACGCTGACCGATGGTTTGCTGGATACGCTGCGGCAGTTTCAGGTCAATTTCCAGCAGTTCAATCAGGAGTTTTCCAAAAACATCACGTCGCTCAATCACGTCCTGCTCACCAGCAGCCGGGCCGTT
>JANORY010000613.1:0-3492 GCA_031415535.1 Burkholderiales bacterium
CGCCAGGTGTTGATGCGCCGGGTGCTGAATCGAGGAGTGGCCGGCGACCTCGTCAGGGCGGTCGGCGATGGCCTGGTGGAAGACGTAGCAAAGGTGGCCCGTCGGTGCCTGCAAATGGAATGGCCAATGGTGCCGAGTCCCGCGCCATGCGCGCTCAGGTCGATGGTTTGACTTTGCCAGACGATGCAAGCTTCGAGACGGCGGGCTTCGATCCGGCGCTCGCCGAACCGGATCCGGAACCGGTTCCGATACAAGCGGAGTCGGCACAATTCGGCATTGACTTAAAGAGTCCCGATCGACGCCCCGGTGGCGGTCGCGAAAATGCCGACGCGCGCCGTGCGGTAAATCCGAACACCGATGATTCCACCAAACTGCATAAGTTGCTGGCCGACGCCGGCCTCGGTTCGCGGCGCGACATGGAGGAGCTGATCCTCGCTGGACGGGTTTCGGTTAACGGCCAGCCGTCGCATGTCGGTCAGCGCATCGTCGCAACTGATCAGGTCAAAGTCAATGGCCGGCAAGTCAAGCTTCGTCTGCCGCAAACACCGCCGCGCGTGTTGCTCTATCACAAGCCCGCGGGTGAGATCACAACGCGAGAAGACCCGAAGCAGCGCGTCACGGTTTTCGAACGCCTGCCCAGGCTGAGCGGTTCGCGCTGGGTTGCGGTAGGTCGGCTCGACTTCAATACCGAGGGATTATTGGTTTTTACGACCTCAGGTGATCTAGCAAACCGCCTGATGCATCCTCGTTATGGCTGGGAGCGCGAATACGCGGTTCGAATCCTCGGGCGGATTGAGGACGAGGTTCGCGATCAATTATTGGCGGGCGTGCAGCTTGAAGACGGTCCGGCGGCTTTTCTAAAGATCGACGATGTTGGCGGGGACGGCGCGAACCATTGGTATCGAGTGGTATTGGCCGAAGGACGAAACCGTGAAGTACGGCGAATTTTCGAGTTGGTTGGGCTGACGGTCAGCCGGTTGGTACGAATTCGTTTTGGCCCGATCGGTTTGCCGCGGCAACTGAGCCGCGGCCGCTGGCTGGAATTGCCAGACAGCGAAGTTTTGGCGCTGAACCAACTTGTCAAGCGTGCTGGCGGCGATGCGCTGCTTCGCGCCGAATCGGCTGGCAAAGCCGCTGGCGAATCGGTTGCGGAGTCTGGTGCGGAGTCCACCGAGTCGCAAGTACCGCGAATCAATAACGGACGGGGACGTGACCGGACTGGCGAAAAACGTCGGCAGAACCCGCGTCGAGCGCAAGCCGATTCTGGCCAGTCACTGGATGAATCGCGTAACGGCAACGTGGCATTGCCGAACCAGCAGGGCGGCAGAGATGCCTTCGACGGCGACGATTTCGAACTGGTTGACGACGATGAGCGGCAACCGGATTTTGGTCCGCTGCCGGCCGAGGAGCGGCTTAGCCCCGAGCAACTGGACGACGAGTGGCAACCTAAATCGGCTAATGCGCATCAGGAGGGCATAACCCGTCTGGTACGCAAGGGTGACGCGGGTGCGGCGAAAAAAGGCAGCGGCAAAGCCAATCGGAATCGTCGGATCCGTCCAGGCGGCGGTCAGGGTGGTTTTGTGGGCGGCGCTGGCGTGGGCGTTCAAGGGCCGATGATCAGCTCGAGCTTTCGTCCGCCAGCCCAGGGCCGCAGCGGTGGCGGTAACAACGCAGGCAATGGTGCTGGTAATGGCAATGGCCAGCCAAGGCGTGGCCCGCGCTCAGGAAAACCGCCGGGATCGGGTCGCGGGAGAAATCGCGGGCCGGTGCAAGGCTAGTCCGATAGCATTCGACTGTGCTTGGCGCAATAGAAGCGCTAGGCAGAGGTGTTTGCTTCGCGCTATAATCCTGGATTCGAAGCGCTTCGAAGTGGAGCGTGAGTAAAGAGTGCGCAAGGAGTGGGCCTTTGTAGCCCACTTTTTTTTGGTGATTTTGGGTCGAAAAATTGACCGAAGTAAAGATACTCAAAACGATACTCAAAGCAGATAACTCAAAGCAAAGCGATTGGTAGCCAGCAACTCAACCGTCATGGTGCAGTCCGTCATCGAAGACTGTCTTCGAGGCTTAGGCTACGAGTTGGTTGAACTTGAGTGGCATGCAGGTGGTCAGTTGCGCGTTTATATTGAACATGCGATTGAACATGCGATTGAACCTGCCGGTAACGAGGCGGTTTCCGAAGGTCCCATACCGGAAGATGGTAGTGGCATCAGGATCGAAGATTGCGAGCGTGTGAGTCATCAGCTTTCGCATTTGTTGACGGTTGAGGGTGTTGATTATTCGCGGCTTGAAGTGTCATCGCCGGGTCTCGACAGACCGCTTCGGGGGCGTCGCGATTTCGAACGATTCACGGGTTCTGAAATTACGCTGAAGCTAAAGTTTGCTGTGGCCGGTCGGCGTAATTTTGGGGGCGTGCTGATGGCTGGCGAGGAAGGCCGGTTTGTGCTCGAAGTACCGCAGCGGCCAGATTCGGCGCAAGTAGGCAAGAAAATTGGTGGTAAGGGTGACGGCAAGGTTGCGGTGAAATCCAAGACTGGCAGTCACCGGAATAGTTCCGGGCAAGCGAAGCAGGGTGCACAAGCGCCCATGACTTTGACGTTTGCATTAGACGAGATTGAACGGGCGCGCTTAGTGCCCAAGTTCAAGTTCTGAGTTCAGGTATTAGGAGGCTTTAGACATGAGCCGTGAAGTTTTGTTACTGGTTGATGCGTTGGCGCGGGAAAAAAGTGTCGGTCGCGAAGTGGTCTTCGGCGCGCTCGAAAGCGCTCTGGCGTCCGCAACCAAGAAGCAGTACAAGGACGAGGTGGATATTCGGGTTTCGATTGACCGCTTATCCGGACTCGCCGAGACCTTCAGGCGTTGGCAAGTGGTGCCGGACGGCGAAATGGAAGATCACGACCTGCAGATCATTCTGGGTGAAGCGCAAAAGCAAATATCGGATATTCAGGTCGGCGAATATGTCGAGGAAGAACTGGAGTCGGCTGATCTGGGGCGAATCGGCGCGCAGGCGGCCAAACAGGTTATCTTGCAGCGCATTCGTGATGCCGAGCGCGATCAGATCATTACCGATTTCCTGGCACGCGAAGAGCCAATCCTCTCGGGTACCGTTAAACGGATCGATCGCGAGGGTGCAGTCATCGAGTCCGGCAAGGTGGAGGCCCGATTGCCGCGCGATCAAATGATTCCGAAGGAAAATCTTCGGGTCAGCGATCGGGTCCGCGCTTTTGTGGTCAAGGTGAATCGCGAAGGCCGTGGGCCACAACTGATTCTGTCACGCACGGCACCCGACTTCATCAAGCACCTGTTTGCCATCGAAGTACCCGAGATTGAGCAGGGATTGCTCGAAATCAAGGCAGCCGCACGAGATGCCGGTGTGCGCGCCAAGATTGCCGTGTTCACCAAAGACCGCCGAATCGATCCGATTGGTACCTGTGTCGGTGTTCGCGGCTCGCGTGTGCAAGCAGTGACCGGCGAGTTGGCCGGCGAACGGGTTGA
>JANORY010000614.1:0-1861 GCA_031415535.1 Burkholderiales bacterium
GGCACCGCCCTGCTCCCAGGGCTGTGCAAGTGCCGGTATCCGCAGATCCGATACCGTGTACCCGACCAAGCCGAATTTCGGTTTGGCACCTCGGCCGGTCGCGCCTTCATCGCGAATTTCGCCACCAGCACCGGTCGCTGCGCCGGCAAACGGTGCAATGGCGGTCGGATGATTATGGGTTTCAACCTTGAACACCGAATGGGTCATCAAAGCACTTGCAAGGTATTGTCCGGCGCGCGCCGCGTCGGCGCGAAAACGTTCAACCGTATGGCCTTCGAGAACCGCCGCATTGTCGGCATAGGCCACCACCGTACCGTGCGGATGGGCAGCGTGGGTCGCGCGAATCATGTCGAACAATGATTGCGCCACCGGCTCGCCATTTAAGGTCCAACTGGCGTTGAATATCTTGTGTCGGCAATGCTCCGAGTTGGCCTGCGCGAACATCAGCAATTCGACATCAGTCGGATTGCGGTGCTCGCGTCGAAACGCCGCTTCGAGATAATCAATTTCGTCGTCTGACAGCGCCAGACCCAGTTCGCGGTTGGCCGCGATCAACGCCGGCTTGCCCTGCTCCAGCAAGGCAATCTGGACCATTGGCTTACCGGCCAAATGCACAAACACCTTTGCAGGATCAAGCGCTCCGATCACGGCTGATTCGGTCATCTGGTCATGCAGCCGAGCCGCGACCGATCGAAGTTGCTCGGCACTGACCGGTTTCTGGCCGCCCAGCAGGCCGCGCTTGCCTTGCAACTGATACTCAATGGCGCGCTCGATCCGGCGAACCGCATCCAGGCCGCAGTTTCGCGCGATATCGGTCGCCTTGCTGGCCCACGGCGATATCGTGCCGATGCGCGGAAGCACGGTCAGAAACGGCGGCTGTTTATCGCTAGCCGCCGCAGCTTGCACCGAGTCCGGAGTGGCGTCAATCAGCGCGCAGAGTCGGGCTTCTTCATCGGCACTCAGAGTTCGGCTCGACCAGACCCAATAACGCCAATGTGCAATGAGTTCTCGAAACTGATCAGCCGATTCCGGCTGCGCCGCGCGGACCTTGTCAAGCAGCCGGGAAAGTTTCGACGGGGAAAGCGCGGCCGCGCCGCGAAGGGTAAGGTAGCTGGCAGACATCTACCGAATTATAAGGCTTTGACCCTGCCGTCCGGCCATTGCCCGAGATCAGACAACGGGTCGGTTCTGCGCCATGCGACAGGCCAACTCGAACGCATTTTTCATCGCCAGCGGATTGGTCAGGCCCTGGCCGGCAATGTCGTAAGCGGTTACTTGCGCCGGTGTGGTGATCGGTATTGGCAGGCCGCCGTGCACCGTTACACCACGCTCGAAGCCCATCAGCTTCATCGCGATCTGGCCCTGACGTGGTACATGGTGACCACACCATCGTAGCCTTGGCCGTCTTTGCGGATCGCCCGCACAAAAGCGGTGTCGGCCGGGAACGGGCCATCGGCCGCATAGCCCTGTGCCACGGCGAGCGCCACACCCGGCGCGATGATGCGCCCCTCTTCGTCACCAAAGTTGCCGTTATCGCCGTTGTGCGGGTTCAAGCCGCAGACGGCAATTCTGGGCGTGGCATTACCCGAGGCGCGCAAGGCCCGAGTGATCATGACAATCGCTTCGGCGACCTTTTCTGCCGTTAGCAGGCCACTGACTTCGCGCAACGGCACATGCGAGGTGACGCGCGAGGTCCACAGTCCTTCCAGCACGTTGAGCTCGCCGCAACTGCAGTGATGGTTCAGCAATTCGGCAAACCAGCGCAATTCGTCCTCCTGATGCATGCCACCGGCGCGCAACGCCGATTTGTTCAAGGGCGCAAAACACAGGGCATCGGCCTGCCCTTGCGTGACTAGCCGAA
>JANORY010000615.1:0-2312 GCA_031415535.1 Burkholderiales bacterium
CCGGCGGCGCATAGTTCAGCGGTGCCGGGTTACCGGCCGTTTCCGAAATCGATTTGTACGTCAATCAACCACCAGGTCTGCCACGGCATTCCAGGCGATCGGGTCCTGCGCAATGGCGACGTACTCAATATTGACGTGACGGTGATTAAAGACGGCTATCACGGTGACACCAGTCGCATGTTCTGCATTGGCGAAGCATCCATTGCCGCGCGCCGCTTGTGCGAACTGACCTTCGAGTGCATGTGGCGTGGCATCGAACAGGTTCGCCCTGGCGCAACCATTGGCGACATCGGCCACGCCATTCAGGTCTATGCCGAAGAATACCGCTATTCCATTGTGCGTGAATTCTGCGGCCATGGAATCGGCCGCAAATTCCACGAAGAACCGCAAATTCTGCACTATGGCAGACCGGGCACGGGCGAAACACTGATCGCAGGCATGATTTTTACGGTTGAACCGATGGTCAATGCCGGTCGTCGTGAGGTTAAAGAGCTCGCCGACGGTTGGACCATTGTGACCAAGGACCACAGCCTTTCAGCGCAGTGGGAGCATACCGTTCTGGTTACCGAAACCGGTTATGAAGTGCTAACTGTATCGGCTAAAACCCGCTTGCGTGAGCCCGGCTACAGCGCCTTGTCTGTTTAAGGTCCTAGTGTGGTGTTTCACGATAGTTTGATGAACGCTGCCCCGCAGGCCGCCGAGCCGCCCGTCAGCGCCCGTACGGTCTATGCGGAAAGCCGCGCGGCAGCCATTGCCGGCTTTGAAGCTGACCTTGATGCGGATCGGTTGTTGCGCAAGCTCAGCAACGCCACTGACCAGTTGCTTCGGGCGTTGTGGCGGGCGTACGGGTTCGAACGCAAAGCCGCCCTGATCGCAGTCGGCGGATACGGCCGCGCCGAGCTTTTTCCGTACTCGGACGTCGACCTGCTGATCATTGTCGAGCCGGCGATACGCGCTGAGTTATCGGGCACGCTCGAAGCTTTTGTCGGTGCCTGCTGGGATCTTGGCCTTGAAATTGGCCACAGCGTGCGCAGTATCGAGGAATGCCTTGGCGAGTCGACTCGCGATCTGACCGTACAAACCAGCTTGCTGGAGATGCGCGCGCTGGCCGGTAGCCGGCGCCTATTTACCAGCCTCAAAAAGCAGTTGGCGGCGCAACTTGACCCGAAAGAGTTCTTCCAGGGCAAGATGCTGGAGTTGCAGCAAAGGCATGCGAAATACGAGGATACGCCCTACAGTCTTGAGCCAAACACCAAGGAAAGCCCCGGCGGCCTGCGTGATTTACATGTCATTCGCTGGACCGCGCTAGCGGCCGGTTATGGCCACTCCTGGGCCGAACTGACGCGCAGCGGCATGTTGACGCCCAACGAGCAACGGGCGGCGCGGCGCAGCGAAAGTGTCATCAAGCGAATTCGCGCCGCGTTGCATATCTGTGCCAAACGACGCGATGACCGGCTGGTATTCGATCTGCAAACCCAGGCGGCTGAGAAAATCGGTATTCAACGACAAAACAGTCGCCAAGCCTCAGAAGAACTGATGCAGCGCTACTTTCTGGCGGCCAAGGCCGTTTCGCAAGTCAGCACGATTGCGCTGCAAAATCTGGAAAGTGCCCTGCTTGATCAGCACGGTTTTGAGCCAGAGCCGATTGACACCGAGTTTCAAAATCGCCAGGGCCTGCTCGATCTGGTTGATCCGGCGGTCTTCGAGCGCAATCCCTCTTCAATATTGCGTGCCTTTTTAGTCATTCAAAAGCATTCGGAACTGACCTCGATGACCGCCAGAACGCTGCGAGCCTTATGGAATTCGCGTGATCTGATCGATGGCCGTTTCCGCCGCGATCCGCTGAATCGGCAATTGTTCATGGAGCTCTTGAAGCAACCGCGCGGCATCACGCATGCGCTGCGGCGGATGAATCAGTGGTCTATCCTGGGACGTTATCTGCCGGTTTTTCGGCGTATTGTCGGGCGCATGCAACATGATCTGTTTCATGTCTTCACTGTCGATCAACACATCCTGACGGTGGTGCGTAATGTTCGACGATTCACCATCAGCGATCATGCCCACGAGTTTCCGTTCTGCAGCCAACTGATTGCTGGTTACGATAAGCATTGGCTGTTGTATCTGGCCGCACTGTTTCACGACATCGCCAAAGGACGGGGCGGCGATCATTCACAACTCGGCCGAGCCGATGTGCGCAAGTTTTGTCGCGATCATCAGGTATCGGCAGCGGACACGGCGACTGCCGAATTCCTGGTCGAGCATCACTTGTCGATGTCATCGTTTGCGCAAAAACAGGATCTCAGCGATCCGGT
>JANORY010000616.1:0-7243 GCA_031415535.1 Burkholderiales bacterium
TGCCAAGCTGGTTTTTTCCGGATCTTTACAGCCACCCAATGGTGGCGGACTCATTTATGCCGGTTCGGATGCATGGCAGCAGTCGGGCACTCAGATTGTCGGATTCGAACGGACTGCCGAGTTGCTCTCGGCTTGCACGGCCGATCGCTAGCCTATGACCGGCCTGCGCCAGTCGTTCGTCGTTGGTCCACAATGACGCGCAGCCGTGCGGCGTTGCAGCGCCGCCGGTTCGCGTCAGTTGGCTCAATGGTTTACCTACCAGCGAAGGACGATGCAACGGCAACCGTTCATCGCCCCAGCCGGGCCGATAGCGCTACTCGACTGACGACTGCACAATTGATAGCGATGACTTTCGACCTCAACACGGCGCTGGTATTGGCCAGCACAATTTGTGCGCTCTTCGCCGTTGCAGGCCTGGCGCTCGACCCGGGATTCGGTTCGCGACCGTTGACGCGCCGTATCAACATTGCCAACGCAGCGATGGGTGGGTGCCTGTGTTTCCGCTTGTTCCAGCCCGTGCCGATGAGCACGACCGGCTATGCCGTGATGTGGACGATGTGGATCGTCGCGACTTTGGTGTTTGCGTCGGCGATCCGATTGATGAGCGATCAACCCGATCGCGACCGCCAATTGGTCGTCCAGATGGGTGTTGCGGCAGCGGCCTTGTTCCTCGTCAGCGCCTTTTCTGCGCGACCGCAAAGCGTTGCGATGATCGCCGCATTGTGCGTGACCTGGGCCTCGGTGATCGGGGCGATGGCTTCCTGGCAGATCCGCCAGCCGACCTTGGTGCGAATTCGCTCATGGTTGGTGGGCACCCTCGGAGTGGGAGCCGCAAGTGCTGCGGCACATCTGCCGATGCGGAACGCCGAGGCGATCAGTGGACAACACGCCATGGCGCATCCAGCAATGACCTATGTTTCATTGTTGATTCTTTGGGTATCGGCAAACGTTGGCTTGATGTTGCTGGTGCAGATGCGGCTTGCCGAGCGAGTCGCGGCGCTCGCCTTGCTCGACGAGTTGACCGGCGCGTTGAATCGGCGCGGATTCACACAGCGTCTGGCCGATCGGCGTACTGCGACAACGACAACGACAACGACAACGACCCAGGCTAGCCCCGTCGTGGCAAATCGTCATGCGATCATCCTGATCGACATCGACCACTTCAAACGCGTCAACGACACCTGGGGACATGACACCGGCGATCAGGTACTGCGCTGGTTTTGCCTGCAGTTGCAGAATTTTACGCGCCAGGGCGACCTGGTGCGTGCCGACGAAGCGCTGTACGCAGCCAAACATGCCGGGCGCTGTACGGTTCGACGTTGGCGACCCGCCGAGGTCCGTCCTACCGATCCCTTCGATCACGGCTGCGCTGCGCAGACGCTGTTTGTCTGACCTGTAAGAAACTTGAGTAATCTAAGCTGGCACCTTAGAATACTCAAATGCAAGCAGTCCTGCGCCACCTCTCCTTTTCGATCCTGAGCGCCAGTCGTAGTTTCGGGGCTCTGGTCCTGACCGGGCCACGCCGCAGCGGCAAGACCTGGTTACTGCGCAATTTGTTCCCGAAGGCCCGTTACCTATTGTTTGAAGATCCTGACGTAGTCGGTCGGTTTCGTGCCGACCCGCAGGGATTTCTGGATGACGTCGAAACGCCGGTGATTCTCGACGAAGTCCAGAACGTGCCCGAAATTTTTAACTATGTGCGAACCCGTATCGATCGGGTGCCGAGCCGAAAGGGTCGATGGCTCTTGACCGGTTCGCAGGAATCCTCATTGATGCGAAACATTGGCGAATCGATGGCAGGTCGGGCGGCAATATTGAACCTGTTGCCGCTCGCATTAGCCGAGTCAACGAAGGTCGGGCTGTTGAATGGTGGTTACCCCGAAGTTCTTGCGCGACCACGGCAACGCCGCCTTTGGTTCGCCTCTTACGTTCAGACTTATATCGAACGCGATGTGCGTTCAATCAGCCAGGTTCAAGATCTGGCGAAGTTCAGACGTTTCCTGGCGCTGCTCGCGACCCGGCACGGTCATATGCTCAACAAGACCGAACTCGCCGCGCCGCTGGGTATGAGTGTGCCCGGGATTACGAATTGGATCGATATCTTGCAGGCGACCGGCCTGATTCTCCTGGTTCAACCCTACTTCGAGAATCTGGGCAAGCGCCTGGTCAAGACGCCGAAGTTGTATTTCATCGATTCGGGTCTGGTTTGCCACCTGCTTGGCATCGAATCCGACCTGCAGCTACAACGTTCGCCGTTTCTGGGGCCGATTTTCGAAGGTTTTGTCGCAAGTGAAATCATCAAGTCACAAATTAACGCTGGCAAACGTAAGGAGCTGTACTACTTCAGGGACCAGCAAGGGCTTGAAGTCGACTTTCTGGCGCCTGTTGGCAAGCTTGGAATGACACTCATCGAAGCCAAGGCCACGCGGACTCCGATCACGGACATGGCCAAGCCAATGCAATCACTAAGGCGGGCATGGGCCAGTTCGACAACACCGACCCCGAGCGGAATTCTGGTCCATCGAGATTCGGGGAAATCGTTTCAGTCCACAGCCCTGAGTCCCGGCGTCAAGGCAATGGGACTATCTGATTTCGTCGCGTCGATTCAATCGGCTCGGTAGACCTCGATGAATCAGCTTTTACCGGGCCGGCAACTGTGGATTGGCCAACTCGTGTGTTACCACCCTAAAGCAATTTGTCCGGCGTGAACGGCAGGCTGCGCAAGCGTTTGCCGGTCGCGTTGTAGATCGCATTACCGATCGCCGCCGGCACTCCGACAATGCCGATTTCACCGATTCCCTTGGCACCGGTCGCGCCGAAGTAGGGGTCAAATTCTTCAATCCAGCGGGCACGTATGTCCGGCACATCGGCGTGGCAGGCGATGTGATAACCGGCCAGGTCATTGTTGACCACATGGCCGTAGCGCGCATCGATGAAGCTTTCCTCATGTAGCGCCGCGCTAAGGCCCATCGTCATGCCGCCAACGAATTGTGATCGGGCCAACAGCGGGTTGATGATGCGGCCCGCACCGTACATTCCGAGCAGGCGCAAAACGTGTACTTCGCCGGTGACCGCGCTGACTTTGACCTCGGCGAAGTGGGCGCCGAAGGCGTGTCGCGAATAGGACTTGTAGTTAGACGGCAAGGTGCCGGTGGCCGTTAGTTGCGCGCCTTCTGGTGGCTGCAGACCGTACTTCTTTCTGTACTTCTCCGCCGCCCGCAGGATACTGTTGCCCCAGGTGTAGGTGCCCATGCTGCCGCCCGCGATCATCGCCATCGGCAAGCCAGTCCGGCCGAGGACAACATCGACTCGATCCACGTCCACGCCGAGCGCATCGGCACCGATTTGCCCCAGTATCGTCTTGGCACCGGTGCCGATGTCGGCGGCTTGTAGCTCGATTTTGTAGCGTGCACCCTCGAAGCGGATGCCGGCGCGGGTATTGAACATGTGCTGATTGGGGTAGGTGGCACTGGCCACGCCCATACCGATCAGCCATTCACCGTCCTGGCGCTGGCTCGGGGTGGGATTGCGGCGCGACCAACCAAATTCAGCGGCACCGTTGCGCAAGCACTTCACCAGGTTGCGGGTGCTGAACGGCTTGCCGTTTTCGGGATCGACCGCAGGTTCATTGCGCAGGCGCAACTCGATCGGGTCGAGTCCGATGAGTTCGGCCAACTCGTCGATGGCGACTTCCAGCGCGAACATACCGGGAAACTCGCCGGGGGCACGCATGAAGAGGCCCGCCGACTCGTCGAGCGGCACCAGTCGGTGGGTGGTACGCAAGCTCGGAGCGTCGTACATCATGCGCACAGCGGTCGCAGTTTGTTCTGCGAATTCCTTGTGGCGGGCGGTTGGTGCGATGGCGTGGTGCTCGATCGCCAGCAGTTTGCCCGCGGCATCGGCAGCCAAGCGGATCTGCTGATGGCTGGCGGGTCGGTGGCCGGTCGCGACGAACATCTGTTGCCGCGTCAAAGCGAACTTGACCGGCCGACCGCGCAGCAGTTTGGCGGCCAGGGCGGCCAGAACGAGATGCGGGTGCGGCATGCCTTTGCTGCCGAACGAGCCCCCGGTATAAGGCGAGATAATTTCAATCTGGGTAGGCAACAAACCGAGCAAGGGGCCGAGCACGAAGGGCAACAACAAGGTGCCTTGGTTGGAGTCGTACAGGGTCAGATGTTTTTTTGTCGGCGAGAGCGAGAATTGGTCGCGCCAGAGCGCAATGACCGCGTGCGGCTCCAGCGGGTTGTGATGTTCGGTCGGGGTGGTGTAGGTCTGATCGAGCTTAAAATGGGCCTGCGCAAAGGCAGCATCGACATCGCCGCGCTGGCTGTCGGCGGGTTTGGACGAGTTGACTTTTTTCGGCGCGTAACGCGCGGGATGGTCGGGTCGGAACTCGCAATCGTGTGCGGCGATTTCATAGTCGATGTTCACCAGGCCGGCCGCGTGACGGGCCGCTTCGGGTGTTTCGGCAATCACCGCGCCGACAAACTGGCCTTTGTAGAGAATCGCCGGTGACTGAAGCACCACCAGTTCGGCGTCTGTTTTTATCCAGAGCCTGGGCGCGTTTTGGTGGGTCATCACCAACAATACGCCTGCTACCCGTTCGGCGGCAGAGGTGTCGAACCCTTTGATGGTGCCGCGCGCAATTCCGGCTACCAAGGGGTACAAGTGAACCGGTCGCTCGACCGGATGTTCATACGCATACGGTGCGATACCCGTGACCTTCAAGGGAGCATCAGTGCGCGTGAGCGGAGCACCCACGCTGGTGCTCCTCGCGCCTCTGGCGCTGCCGTTGCTACCGTCGCTTGCGTTGCTTACGTTGCGTCCAGCCGTATTCATCGCGGCACTCCGTGCGCCTGTTCAGTCAACTCGCCCAGCACCGCTGCAATCGTGTTGCGCAACATTGGAACCTTGAATGCGTTGTGTTGGCCTGGCATTGCCTCAGCAAGTTCGGCGTTGGCCGCCGCCAAAAAGGCCTGCTGCGTGGCCGGGCCGTTCTTCAAGTACGCTTCCGCGCGCGTCGCCCGATGCGGCTTATGCGACGCACCGCCTAGTGCCAGGCGAATGTCCTGCACGACACCGTCACGCACATCGAGCGCGGCGGCCACTGAAATCAGTGCGAATGCGTAAGAAGCTCGATCGCGGACCTTGCGGTAGCGAGAGTTTGCGGCAAAGTGCAGCGGCGCGATCTCAACAGCGGTAATCAAATCGCCCTGCTTCAAATTAGTGTCCCGCTCGGGAGTGTCGCCGGGCAGACGATGTAATTCGGCATAAGGTATGCGTCGTTCACCGTCACGATCTTGTACCAGCACAACCGTGTCGAGCGCGGCCAGTGGAATGCAAAGGTCAGACGGATGCACCGCCACGCAGGCCTCAGATGCGCCGAACAGCGCGTTGTAGCGGCCAAAGCCGTCGTGCGCGGAGCAGCCGCTGCCCGCTTTTCGTTTATTACAGGGTGTACCGAGATCTTGAAAGTAAACACAACGGGTTCGCTGCAACAGGTTACCGGCCGTGGTCGCCAGGTTGCGTAATTGCCCCGACGCGCCAGCCAGTAAAGCCTGCGACACAAAGGGCAAGTGTTGACGGATCAGCGGGTGCGCGGCCATATCGCTGTTGCGAACCAGGGCGCCGATGCGCAACACGCCGGCCCCGCTGCGCGTGATCTCGGTCAGCGGCAGGCGGCTGATATCGACTATCTGCTTGGGCTCGCGAATACCGAGGCGCATGTGATCGACCAGATTGGTGCCACCGGCGAGGAAGGCACCTTCAATGTTGATCTGCCCGATCGCATCGGCGACACTGGTGGCGCGCTGATAGTCAAACGGACTCATGCAGATTGTTCCTGCGATTCGGTGCGCGCAACCTCGCGGATCGCTGCAATGATGTTCACGTACGCACCGCAGCGGCACAGGTTACCGCTCATCCGTTCGCGGATTTCGTCGTCGCTCAAGGTGAACGGCGCGTTGACGTCTGCGGTCGCGTGGCTGGGATGTCCAGCTCGGAACTCGGCCAACATGCCGACCGCAGAGCACACCTGGCCGGGCGTGCAATAGCCACATTGCAAACCGTCGTGATCGATCAATGCCTGCTGCAGAGGGTGCAAGGATTGCAAGGGGTGGACACCCGCCAGCGCCTCTGCCGTGGTGATGCCGGCACCGTCATGTGCTACCGCCAGACAGAGGCAGGACAGCACACGCCGGCCGTCCAGCAACACAGTGCAGGCACCACACTGACCGTGGTCGCAGCCCTTCTTAACGGACATGATGCCCAGATGGTCCCGCAGCGCGTCCAGAATACTCACGCGGGAGTCGAGTTTCAACTCGTGGGATTGGCCGTTTATGTTTAATTTGATGGCATGGATCATGGGCAATCTCGAACAATCAGGCAGCATAACGGCGGTTACTCGCCAGAAGGCGAAGGCTCAGTGCGTGTTGTGAAGTAGGACAATACCGGTTTATTTCACTGCACCGCGCAAAATTCGCGCGGCAATGAAGCAGGCGATCAGGACCACTATGGCGCCAGCAATCGACGTTAGTTGCAATGCATAAACCAGCGCTGCACGCGCCGAATCGAGCAGCGCTGCAGCCACTGCTGACGGCAAAGCAGCCGCTTCGGTTAGCGCAGCGCCCAAGCTTGTGAGCGCTTCCTGGGCCGCCGCCTCAGGTACGTCGGCGGGCATGTCGCGTGCCAGCGTGCGGCGGTAAGTTGCCATCCCGAAGCTGCCAAACAGAGCGATGCCTAATGCGCCGCTTAGCTCTGACGCGGTTTCGGAGAGCGCCGATGCGGCCCCTGCTCGCTCCGGCGGGGCAGCGGTGATGATCATTTCGTTGCCCAGCGTGAAGACCGGTGCCAGACCGAAGCTCATGATGACCGTGCCGAGAATCAGCGTGGCGAGGCCGTGTGGGGCATCAGTGGCGGCCAGAATCGCAAAGCCGAGCGCAGCAACCGCCAATCCCCAAACGAGGACGGTCGCGGGCGGTAAAGTCCTGGCCAGGCGGGGTGCCAACAATGAGCCCGCGACAAAAGCGAGTGCCCACGGAACGGTCGCGAGGCCCGCCCTCAGCGGTGATAGACCAAGCACCAATTGCAAGTATTGGGTGATAAAAATATAGACCCCAAACATCGCCAGGCAAGACAAGCCGTAAGCCGCAATGGCAGCGCTGAATTTGGGCTGCCGAAACAACGTAAGGTCGAGCAGTGGATACGCAATTCGGCTTTGGCGGCGTACAAACGCCGTAGCCAG
>JANORY010000617.1:0-3969 GCA_031415535.1 Burkholderiales bacterium
AGCGAGAACGCGGGTAATCCCTGCGGTAGAGTGCCCAATATCCTGACGTCGGCACGCTCTGGAAGATTCAGGGCCGCGACGGCGACGGTCGCTCCAACCACGGCGATCAGCACGGCTGGCAGGTGTTTGTTTCGCTTAAACAGCAGAATGACCAACAACGTACCCGCCCCAAGTCCGAGCGACGCCCAATGGGTCTTGCCCGCCCATATCGCTTCCACAAAAGCCCGCGATGAAATGAAGATACCGCCCGCTTGAACCTCGAAACCGAACAAACTCGGTAATTGGCTGATCAAGACCGTCAGGGCAATCCCGTTCATGTATCCGTAGCGAATCGGCTTCGATAACAACTCGGTTATGAAGCCCAGCCGTGCGGCACCCGCAAGCACACATAAACTTCCAGAGACAATCGCGATCATGCCGGCCAGCGCGATTGCCCGCTGTGGATCACCGGCCGATAACGGCAACACCACGGCGTGTACCAGTGAAACCAGCGACGAATCTGGCCCGAGTACCATCACACTACTGGGACCGAACAGCGCATAGTCCATAAGCGCTAAGATGGTTGCATAAAGACCGCTAATGATCGGCACGCCCGAGGCGGCTGCGTAGGCGATCCCAACGGGTACCAATATCGCAGTCAGCACCACTCCGGCAGCGACATCATGGCGAAGCCATGCCAGTTGGTAGTGGCGCAACGTCTGCAATCCGGGTGCCCAACGGGCCAAGCCCGTTGGCGATCGAGGAGCGTTCAAGACAGGGTGACTTTGCTGAACTTGCCCCATATTTTGTCGATCGCCCGTCGATCGGGTAGTGCGCTGGCACTCAGGTATCCCCGGGCAAATGATGCACCCGCGGACAACTCGGGGTTGTTGTGTTCAATCTGGCGCAGCCATTGATCGGCAAAAGCTGCGTCGTTTAGTGCGCCCAGTTTATTTTGCAGTGCTGTCAGCCGGCGTAGGTATCGCCTGGCCGATCGCGGCGAATACAGCGACTGAAAAAACTCGGTTGCATAGCGCAAATTCTTGGCGGCGATTCGAGTCCGATGGCGTTCTTCGGTGGTACCGGTCTTTAATTGCCTGCCGCGCTTGAGCAGGCTTTTGTGACGCCTGCCCAGCATCCGCGTCGCGCGCCGCCGCAGTGGTTTCGAAAAGTCCGGGGATGTTTGGCCATCAGTCGTCGCCTGCCAGTGGCCGGCATCCAGCCAGGCAGACAACTCCGATAACAGTCGCCTGAACCGGACTGAATCGACTGCCGCGCCCGCCCGCTGCCGATTTGACGTTGCGATACTGGCAGCAGCCTGCATCAATTGCTGTAGTGCGGGTTCCGCTGGGCAGGCGGCCAGCAACTTCGGCAAGATATCGTTAGTCAGTACGTCAGCATCGCGTGCGGTGCCGAGTGCATCGTCGATCCAGCGGAGTTCCTGCCGCAACGCTGGCGGGATCCTTACCCATTTGGCAAACAGACGCAATGCCGAACGCAGGCGTCGAAGACCGATACGCATTTGGTGGACACTCTCGGGATCATCGGCCCGGATAACACCGGCTTGGTTGGCCGCCAGTTGCTGCAGGCAGTTGCGTATGATGACCCGGTACCCCTGCGCGGCGCTTAGCTCGTCCGAAAGATCGAGCACTTCAGTTCGGACGGCGAGCGACGAGCTCACTTGGTCAAGTCCGAAGCGGCCCACCGGCGTGTTCATCGGTCTCGGACTCTGGTTGGTTTCTTTGCTGTGTTTCTCGGCCATCAAGCGCTCCGAAGTACTGTCAGGATGTTCAGGTTGCTTCCAGGTGATCGATTCAGACGGTTTCTCGCATACTGCCCGAAAAATTTCATTACTCTTGCGCGTGTCGCGAGACATTGGAATCTTCACCGATCAGCCCGCGCGGCCGCAGCAATAAGGCCATAACGAGAACTACACCGATCAGGATCACTTGGATGGCAGCGCCCTGGGCCGCATAGCTGGGCGGCACGATCTTGGTTACCGCCACGCCGGATGCCGCCCAAACGCTCCAGATCACCAAGGCACCGAGCAGGGCACCGCGATTATTACCGCTGCCGCCGACCAGCAACATGGCCCAGATCTGAAAGGTAAAGATCGGCAGGAAATCGCCCGGGCTGATGAAACCGATGAAGCTGACATACAGCGCCCCGGCCAAGCCCATTAAGCTTGAGCCGATGACAAAGGCCTCGAGCCGGAATCGCCAGGCCGGTTTGCCGAGCGATTCGGCTGCCATTTCATCTTCCCGAATCGCCCGCAGCACGCGTCCCCAGGGCGAACGCAAAATGCGCTCCAGTCCGAAATAGACCAACCCGGTAATGCCGGCCAGAAGGGCCAGATAGGCCATGTTGTAGGCCAGCGGTGTCTCGAAACTGTTCGCCAGCGGCCGGGCTATCCGGGTCATGCCGTTCGGGCCGCCGGTCAGGGCTTCCCAATTCAACGCGATCAATTGAATGGTCACAGCAATGCCGAAGGAGGCAATCGCCAGATAGTCACCGCGCAGGCTGATCGTGACGCGGCCGATCAGCGCGGCTGCCAGTGCGGTGACTAACATCGCGGCGAGCACACCGACCAGCCACGGCATGCCAAAGTTTCCGATCAATCCGGGCTGGGGTGACGCCGTCATGATCGCATGGGTGTAGCCGCCGATCGCATAAAAGCCGACCACACCGGCATTAAAAAGCCCAGTAAAGCCCCATTGCAGATTCAAGCCCAGGGTGACTATCCCGAGAATCAATACCAGACACAAAAAGAACACCAGATATGAGAATAGTCCGATCATCGTTCACCCTCGCGCTTTTCACCGAACAGGCCTTGCGGGCGAATCAGCAACCCTGCGAGGATCAGCAGGAACGACCTGGCCTGTTTGTAGCCGGGGCTGACCACAATCAGCGTGACGTTTTCGGCGATGCCGACCAGAAGACCGCCGACCACCGCACCCGGCAGGCTGCCGATGCCACCGAGGATCGCCGCCGCGTACAGCGCGAGCAGCTGGCTGACGCCGATTTCGGGATTGAGCTGCGGCGTCAGACCGGTGAACACGCCAGCGAGCGCAGCCAACATGCCGCCAATTATCCAAGTCGTTCGAATGACGGCATCGACTTCGATGCCGCAGACCTGTGCCATTTGCGGATTCTCGGCGCAGGCCCGCATCGCAATGCCAGTGCGGCTGTAGGTCAGGTACAGATGCAGCACAACCACAATGGCGATTGCTGCAAACAAGATGAAGAACTGATCGGGCAATACGCGCACACCGGGCAGAATTTCGGTCGCGATTTGCAGCTCGCGGGTGTAGTAACGCGAGTCATGGCCCCAGATCAGGATTAATACGTGGCGCATGACCAGTGCCGCACCAAATGAGGCAAACACCAGGGTCAGATGCGGCGCACCACGCCGACGCATGCGAATGAATATCAGTCGGTCCACGCCCCAGGCAAGCACGCCCGTGAGTACGGCAGCGGCGGCAGCGGCGGCCAGCAACTGCCAGCCAAAGGAGAACGGCCCGGTCGGTGTACCGGGTCCGGCGAAGCTAACGAAGACCCAGGCCAGATAAGCACCCCAGGTCAGCAATTCGGCATGCCCGAAGTTGGCGAAGCGCATGATCTGCATCGTGAACGAGACGCCAATCGCACCGAGCGCGATAACCGCGCCGGTCAGGATGCCATCAGCCAATGCTTGGCCGATCACGAACGAGCTCCGACCGGAACGCCTGACTTCGCCACGCCGCCCAGGAAGGCGGCTGCGACCGCTGGATCGCCCAGTAAATCTGCCGCTTTTCCGTTGTGTCGGTTGCGACCTTCCACCAGCAAGTAGGCACGATCCGACATGCGCAGCGCCGCCTTGGCATTTTGCTCGACCATCAGGACCGCGACGCCTGCTTCGGCCAGCGAGCGTAAGCGCACAAATACTTCATCGACAATTTTCGGAGCCAGACCTGCCGTTGGTTCGTCCAGCACAATCAGGGCCGGATCGGT
>JANORY010000618.1:0-8730 GCA_031415535.1 Burkholderiales bacterium
GCGGCGGCGCAGTATGGCCTTTACTACGCGCCCGATCCGTCATCACAAATTGCCTGCAGCATCGGTGGTAATGTGGCCGAGAACTCCGGCGGTGTTCATTGCCTGAAGTATGGCCTGACGGTACACAATGTCCTGAAGGTCCGGGGCATGACCATGGACGGCGAGACGATCGAGTTCGGTAGCGAAGCGCTCGACTCGCCCGGCCTCGATCTGATGTCCTTGATCGTCGGCTCCGAAGGCATGCTGGCGCTGACCACCGAGGTCACGGTCAAGCTGATTCCGAAGCCGCAATTGGCGCGGGTCTTGATGGCCTCGTTTGACGATGTGGCCAAAGCCGGCGATGCAGTGGCCGACATCATTGCCGCCGGCATCATTCCGGCCGGGCTTGAGATGATGGACAAAAAAGCCAACATTGCGGTGGAACAGTTTGTTCACGCCGGTTACGACCTTGAGGCCGAGGCAATTTTATTGGCCGAATCGGACGGCACACCCGAAGAAGTCGCCGAAGAGGTCGCCCGCATGGAGCAGGTTTTGCGCAATGCCGGTGCCACCGATGTTCGCGTATCGAGCTCAGAAAAAGAGCGGCTGCTGTTCTGGTCGGGCCGCAAGAACGCCTTCCCGGCCGCTGGCCGACTCTCACCCGACTATTACTGCATGGACGGCACCATTCCGCGCAAAAATCTGGGCCGCATGCTCAAAGCGATTAACGAGATGGAGCTCAAGTACGAATTGCGCTGCATGAATGTTTTTCATGCCGGCGATGGCAACCTGCATCCCTTGATCTTGTTTGACTCGAACGATGCCGCCGAGTGGCAACGCGCCGAGCTGTTCGGTGCCGACATTCTCGAACTCTGTGTAGAGCTGGGTGGAACCGTTACCGGTGAACATGGTGTCGGCATCGAGAAGATTAATTCGATGTGCGTACAGTTCTCTGAGGCCGAGCGTGAGGCGTTCTTCGCGGTCAAACGAGCCTTTGATCCGGCCGGTTTACTGAATCCCGGCAAGGTGATCCCGACCCTGGCGCGTTGCGCAGAGTACGGCAAGATGCATGTCCATGGCGGCCGATTGCCGTTCGCGGATTTGCCCCGGTTTTAGTCGGCACTCAATCGAACTCACTCGGATCTCATTCGGAACCTATTCAGTCCTCATCAATGTCAGCCCTCGAGAAGATTCGTGATCAGATCCTCACGGCCGCCGCCGCGCGCCGTGCGCTGTGTATTCGAGGCGGTGGCAGCAAGGATTTTTATGGCCAATCGTTGGCTGGCGAATTGTTGGAGACGCGCGAGTATCGCGGTATCGTCAGTTATGAGCCGACTGAATTGGTGATCACCGCGCGTTGCGGCACGCTACTGTCTGAGGTCGAGGAGGCGCTGCGTGAGCAGGGCCAGTCCTTGCCCTTCGATCCGCCGGCCTTCGGCTTGAATGCAACCATCGGCGGAGTGGTCGCCAGTGGCTTGTCGGGTCCGCGCCGACAATCAGCCGGGGCGGTGCGTGACTATGTGTTGGGTGCTGCGCTGATGAATGCGCGTGCCGAAGTTTTGTATTTCGGTGGCCAGGTCATGAAAAACGTCGCAGGCTATGACGTTTCTCGATTGCTGTGCGGCTCCTTGGGTACCTTGGGTTTGATTACCGAGGTGTCGCTGAAGGTGCTACCCGTGCCGCCGGCCGATGTCACGGTCGGATGGCGACTCAAACAATCGCAAGCACTGGCGCTGATGAATGAATGGGCCGGTCAGCCCTGGCCGGTGGCGGCCACTGCTTGGCACAGCGACGATCTCGGCGTCCGGTTTTGTGGTGCACGAGCGGCGGTGGCGGCTGCGGTCAGACAGTTTGAGCAGCGCTACAAGGCAGTGACCTTGCCAGGCGATGAAGCTCACTCATTCTGGAAGCGCTTGCGTGAGCAACAGTTACCGTTTTTCGAAGGTGACGTACCGCTGTGGCGGGTGTCGCTGCCGTCGAGTGCTGCGCCGTTGGCGGTTTCGCCATCGATCGAAAGCGGTGGCACGCTGATCGAATGGGGCGGTGCCTTGCGATGGCAGAGGCATGCGGATTCGGGGCAGGCACTTCGAGAACAAGTCGCCGCGCTGGGCGGGACGGTCAATCTGTTCCGGGGCGGTGACAAGTCGCTGGGCGTGTTCCATCCGCTAGCGGCGATCAATTTGCGAATCAACCAGCGCTTGAAGCAGGAGTTCGATCCTTTGGGAATTTTTAATCCGGGCCGCATGTATCCGGAGCCGGTCAACGCTAATCACCTGACCTCGCCGCAGTCCTAGGATCCCAAAATGGAAACTCACCTGGCCGATTGGCTCAAGGGTACTGCCGACGGTGCCGAGGCCGAATCTATTTTGCGCAAATGTGTGCATTGCGGCTTTTGCACGGCGACCTGTCCAACCTACCAGTTGCTGGGCGATGAACTCGATGGCCCGCGCGGTCGGATCTATCTGATCAAGCAAGTGGTCGAAGGCAAGGCCCCGAGCGTGGCGACGATGAGTCATCTCGACCGCTGTCTGACCTGCCGCAATTGCGAAACTACCTGTCCGTCGGGTGTCGATTATGGTCGGCTGGTTGATGTCGGCCGCAAGATTGTTGAGTCCAAGGTGCGCCGGCCGTGGGGTCAGCGCGTGTTGCGCACTGCGCTGCGCGAAGGGCTGACGCGGCGTTGGTTGTTCGATCCGGCGATGAAAATCGGCAAGACCGTGCGACCGCTGTTGCCGCAGACGCTGCGCAATAAGGTACCGCAATCCGCGCCGGCCGGTGTTTGGCCGACGGCGACCCATGCGCGACGGGTCTTGTTGCTGAACGGTTGTGTGCAACCGGCGATGATGCCGTCGATTGACGCCGCCACCGCGCGTGTGCTGGACCGACTCGGCGTGCAATGTGTGGTGGCGAATCGCTCCGGCTGTTGTGGCGCAATTCGGCATCATTTGAATGACCACGGCGGCGGGCTGATGGATGCACGCCGTAACATCGACGCCTGGTGGCCGCACCTGGAGGCCGGGGTCGAAGCAATCCTGATCAACGCCTCTGGTTGTGGCGCGATGCTCAAAGAGTACGGTCATCTGCTGCGTGATGATCCCGCCTATGCGCAGCGCGCTGCCAAGGTCAGCTCGATGACGCGCGACTTGGCCGAGTGGTTACCCGAGTTTGGGCCTAAGCTCAAAGTGATGGTTGAAACGCAGCGACTGCTGCGCCGAAAAGAGGGCGCGCGCGATCATGTCGCCTTTCATCCACCCTGTACCTTGCAGCACGGCCAACAGGTGCGCGGCGAGGTTGAAAAAATGCTGACCTTGCTGGGTGCGCGCATGGCGGTGGTACAGGACTCGCATTTATGTTGTGGTTCGGCCGGCACTTATTCGGTGACTCAGCCGGAGTTGAGCAAACAATTGCGCGATAACAAGTTAACGCAGTTGCAGGCCGATGCGCCGGAGCTGATTTTATCGGCCAACATCGGTTGCCTGACGCATCTTCAGTCGGGTACCAATACGCCCGTGCGCCACTGGATCGAGTGGCTAGATGGCTTGATCAGCAAGCCTTAACAATCTTTGGCGATCCTTAGCAATCCCTGGCGATTGCAGCCGGGCGCACCTTGGCCGGTGCCTTGAAGCCTTGTTTGTTTCGGTTGATTTGCTCCGAGAAATTCCGGTCAGCGCCGCTGTTTTCCCTCGCGAACAGGTTGGGTCGAAGGGCTTTGGGTTTGATCGCTAGCGCCTTGTCAGCGCCTGCAACTGGCTTGCTTTCGGTGATGCAATCTTCCTTCGCAGGCGTGGCATCGGCCACGGCTTTCTCAATCGGGGCAGCATTGGCGGCAGCAGACTTGATCGGATCGGTGGGTTCCTGCACCACACCCAGAATTCGCTCAGGCGAGAACGGCGCAAAAGCGTCGCGCGGTAGCTCGACGCGAGTCACTTCCAGCGCTGCCGGGCGCACATCGGACAGAGGGATTAACACGACTTGTGCCAGTGGTGCGAGGTATTGCGAAAGTGTGGCGCGGTTCGAGCTGGTTGGTCCGGTCGGCGCGGTCGGGTCCGAGGTCAGTGAGCGCGTCGAACCTGGATCGAGTACCGAACTGGTTTGCCGACCCGGATCGCTGCTCAATACGGTGATATTCGGTTTGCCGTCGCCAATGCTCAGATCGACTGTCCGGTCGCTGGCATTGTTCGACCCAGCACCGCCAGGGGCGGACTCGCCCAGAATTGTCAAAGTCAATGTGGTGCGGGCGGCACCGCCTTGGTTATCACAAAGCGAATAGGTAAATACTTCCGTCAGGCATTGGCCGGGTGCCAGTGCCAGATTCGAGTTCGGCGTGTAGGTGTAGGAGCCATCGGCTTGCAGGGTGATGCAACCGTACTGGCCACTCAGGGCCTGGCCGACGTTGATCTGACCGAGATCAGCCCCTGGTTGGGCGTGGACCTGATCCCCGGCGACAATTCCCTCGACGTGCAGCGAGTCGCCGTCAATATCGCTATCGGCATAGTCGCCCCAGGCGTTGCCAGCGATAGCTGCACCGTTTACGATCGCCTCATCGGTACGCAGCACCCGACAGTCTGCGGCGGCCAACGGATCGTGATTCTGAGCGGCATCCATCACAGGAATCAGTTCCGCGATGGCCAGCGCACCGGCACCATCAAATAACAGGCGTGCCTCCAGCGCCAGCGGATCGGCGCGACGATGGCTGGAAAGACGGGTGCCTGCTACTGGCAGCCGGGTCGCGGCGGAGTTTGCTTGCTTGGACGTCTCGAACATAGGGTTTCCAGACAATAGAGTCAGCGAAAATTGGGCTGAAGCCATTGTTGAGAAACCGTGCCTGAGATGCTGTGAACTACTACACGGTAGGCTTTAACTGACGAACGGTCGGTTCCTTTTGCATTTCAAGTGCCGGACTGAACCGAATCGGCGCACGATCAAGTCGCGAAAAACGATTTCGACAGGGTCAAGGCATGCTCGGACTTCAGAATTTTGCGGTCGATCTTGCTGTCGTCGGTAGCGCCACCACCCGCTTCGTTACCAAATCTGAAGAAGACACTAAAATTTTCGGCGTCATGCGGGTGCGGCGTTACGTCCTTGGATGCATGAATCATTTCGTGGAGCAAGGTCGCGTCGTCCTTGTCGCTCAATTCCGTGTTGAGAACGACAAACCGATCGACCATTACGCCATTAACGATCAGGTTTCTATGCGTCTCGCCAAAGTGAGTGCTGTTACGCAATGAACAAATAATGACCCGCAATACTTTTGTTGCATTTGGCCGAGCTGCCTGACTTGCCTTATGCAAGTCGACATAATCATCATCAAATACCACGTGATCGGAGAACTTGATGGTTTGGGGCATACCCCCCAATATGTCGACCGACAGAGCCACGCCATGTTCAAAAAGTTTGTCTCGGACCATTTCAATATGCCGTCTGATCGGAAAGACGGAACCCCTCCCCAGACTATGCGATGTTTGCTGGACCAGTATTCGAACGATGCCGCCGAGCTGTTTCGGTGCTAGGGACCTTGCATTACCCCCGCTTACCTGGGCTAAGGGAGCGAGACTCCGTACATTCGCGTTCGAACTGAGCGCTGATACAGTACCAAGCGATACTTGCTTGCATTCCGCGCATATGTGAGATCTGCTCAGATTGCGTTCTGAAGCGACCAATTCCTGGTCCATGCGATTAATAGTCATTACGCCGACGATATTGTCTGCCGTCGACTGGTATGAACTGTTAATGATGCGCCGCTTCGTCTTGTAGGTCAGCACCGCTCTTGCAGTCGATTGGCCGTAGCGAGATTGCTGCAGCTCCACCGGATCCATACGAACGTTTTCAAGCCTACCCAGCGCCCGTTGAATCCTTTCAACGTGATCGCCGATGGCACCCGGGGTGATATGGCTTGCGTGACTGACGCTGCAGGCTTCTAAAAGTCGCTGCCCGCGAAAAAGTTGAGATTTCAAGGCCATTGGACACCTGTTTAACGAGGATGCGGCTGCAGACCCATGCGGCAGTAGCGCGTTACAAGCTTGCGTTTATCAAAAAGCTACTAAGCGACCGGTGCCGGAATATAGTCGAGCAGTTGCCAGCGCACCCAATCTTCCCGGAACCGCGCGCCGCGTCGCCCACCAGGCACCAAGTAGTTGCCGGTCCATTCGCGCTGCACCCAACAATTGACGTCGGGCGCATACCAAAGCGTTTCGAAGCGCTCCGAGCTATTGCGAAAAACATCGTAATGGCTGAACCACATGCGCCGGTCGATCCGTAAACAGGTGAATTCTCCCGCTGGCACCCGGATTTTTTCCCAATTTCGAGCGTCCAGATAGAGCGACCAGAACAGTTGACGCTCGCTGATCAATGCCCGGTAGGTGGTGCGAATTCGCTCGGAAGCACCGGGTTCGAGCCGGCTCGGCAACATCGGCACCGGGTCCGAGAACCGCTCGGTGACATCGTAGTGGGTTTCCTGAACGACGTTCCAAGCCTTGCTGTAGAGATCGTCTTGAGTGGGGCGATCGTCGGAGTAGCGGTTACTGACCTTGAGTAGCGGGCCGGATTCGATCACCTCGGTAGCCAGCTCGCCAATCGGCTGCTGGTTATAAAGGTTGATGCCCGCATAACGCCACCGGTCGCGCACGCGAACCCGTGGCAGGGGTGCTGCCGGTATATTGTTCAGGGGTGCCGGCGGCGCGGCAGCGCAGCCACTTATGCTGGTTGCGCCGAGGAGGCCCAGTGAACCCAGCCCGGCAAGGGCTGGCAGGCTGAGGGTCGACAGCGCCCTACGACGCGTCATGGACTTCGCATGGTTTGACATCGCACACCCTCCGTTATTTAGGCCGGCATTGGTTTATCGTCCTGCAACCAGAGCACGCCCTTGATCATTCGGTACAAATACCAGATGACCGGGACCATGAATAACCAGGACAGTAGACCGAACGTGATGGCGGACAGAATCAGCAGCGGAATAAACGAAATGACGACCCAGAACAGCGTCCACCAGAAAGTGCGGATCATCCAGTTCATGTGGCTTTCGAACAGCGTGCCGCGGGCGTTGTCGCGCTTGATGTAATTGATGATGAGCGCGATGACTGAAAGCGAACCCATTGAGATCAATGGGCCGGCGATGTGCAAGGCGTAATCGAGCAGAGTGATTTTACGCAGTGAGTCCATGCGGGCCGGAGAGGCTTCAATAATGTCCATGCTCGAACTCCTTTAAGGATGCCTTTAGGTTGAAACGCTCAATAGATGGGTCCGGTTGTCATTTATTCAACGCCGTGTCTGGTGCGCTGTCAAATTTATTAGGCGGCGCAAGGAGCATTACTCGACCGACTTGACCAGATCTTCGATCACCTTTTTCGCGTCGCCGAACACCATCATGGTCTTGTCCATATAGAACAACTCGTTGTCCAGGCCGGCGTAGCCCGAGGCCATCGAGCGCTTGTTGACAATGACACTTTTGGCTTTGTAGGCTTCCAGAATCGGCATGCCGGCGATCGCCGATTTCGGATCCTTGGCGGCCGGATTGACGACGTCGTTGGCACCGAGAATCAATGCGACATCGGCCTGCTGGAACTCGCCGTTGACGTCTTCCATCTCGAACACCTGGTCGTACGGCACCTCGGCTTCGGCCAGCAATACGTTCATGTGGCCGGGCATACGACCGGCGACCGGGTGAATCGCGTACTTGACGGTGACGCCTTTGGCGCTGAGTTTTTGTGACAGCTCTTTCAGTGCGTGCTGGGCCCGCGCCACCGCCAGGCCGTAACCCGGCACGATGATGACGGTGTCGGCATTGTTCAACAAAAACGCGGCATCGTCGGCCGAGCCGCTCTTGACCGGGCGCTGCGCAGTGGCGCCAGTAGCCGAAACTGCTTCACCGCCAAAGCCGCCCATGATGACGTTGATGAACGAACGGTTCATCGCCTTGCACATGATGTAGGACAGGATCGCGCCGGAGGAGCCGACCAGCGAGCCGGCGATAATCAGCATGCTGTTGTTCAGCGAGAAGCCGATACCGGCCGCGGCCCAGCCCGAGTAGCTGTTCAGCATCGACACCACCACCGGCATGTCGGCTCCACCGATCGGAATGATGATCAGCACGCCGAGCACAAAGGCAATCGCCAGCATAATCCAGAAGGCCAGCCAGCTCTCGGTCATGAAGAAGACCAGGCCCATGGCCAGCATGACAATGCCGAGTACCAGGTTCAGCAGATGCTGGCCTTTGAACGACACCGGTGCGCCCTGGAACAGGCGGAACTTGTATTTGCCGGATAACTTGCCGAACGCAATGACCGATCCGGAGAAGGTGATGGCCCCAACAAAGGCACCGATAAACAACTCGATGCGATTACCAATCGGAATCGGCTGATCTTTGCCGGTAATGCCGAACGCCCAAGGTTCGACCACCGCCGCAATGGCAATGAACACTGCGGCCAGACCAATCATCGAGTGCATGAAGGCGACTAACTCCGGCATCTTGGTCATCTCGACCCGCTTGGCCATGATTGCGCCGGCCGTGCCGCCCACTACGACGCCCAAGGCGACCCAACCCATGCCGGCCCAGGCACCGCTGCTGCTTTCGTGCAGCTTGAAAATCAGCGCGATGGTGGTGAGCACGGCGATCGCCATGCCGGCCATGCCGAAGGCGTTGCCCATTTGTGAGCTGGTCGGGTGCGAGAGGCCCTTGAGTGCCTGAATGAAGCAGATCGACGCGACCAGGTACAACAGTACGACGACATTAATGCTCAATTCCATGTCTGACTT
>JANORY010000619.1:0-2846 GCA_031415535.1 Burkholderiales bacterium
TCGACAGCGCGCAGGTGCGACAGTTCGTCGAGGCGGCGATTGCGGGTGCCGCGAATCAGCGTGAGCGCGCAGTGCGATTGTTCTATGCGGTTCGTGACAAAATCCGTTACGACCCGTATCGCATCAGTTCAGATTCAAACGGCTATCGCGCCAGTCAGGTAATCCGGGCCGGCCACGGCTGGTGTATCCCGAAGGCAGGTCTGCTGGCCGCCTGCGCGCGCAGTGTCGGCATCCCGTCGGCGGTCGGTTTGGCCGATGTCGTAAACCACCTGACAAGTGAAAAGCTGCGCCAGCAAATGGGCGGCCTGAATATTTTTTATGACCACGGATACACCGCGCTGTACATTGACGGCCAGTGGCTTAAGGCAGTTCCCGCCTTCAATATTGAACTGTGTACCCGTTTTAATGTGATGCCGACCGAGTTTGACGGCACTGCGGACGCGCTCTACCAACCCTACGATGCGCTGCAACGCCTGCATATGGAGTACCTGGCCGATCACGGGACGTTTTCCGACCTGCCTTTGCAGCGCGTCTTGGATGACCTGCGCCGGCACTATCCGGGCATCATCAAGTCCGACCAGGCGGTGGCAGACTCCGAGCGATTTGAAAACGTCCCGTGATCGGCAAGATACTCCATATGCAGGCGTTGCAGCGCGTCATAGGGTTGGTACAGCGCATCCGCGGTACCGTCAAACTCGGTCGGCGTCACATTAAAGCGGGTACACAGTTCAATATTGAAGGCGGGGACTGCCTTGAGCCACTGGCCGTCAATGTACAGCGCGGTGTATCCGTGGTCATAAAAAATATTCAGCCCGCCCATTTGCTGAAGCAGCTTTTCACTCGTCAGGTGGTTGACCACATCGGCCAAACCGACCGCCGACGGGATGCCAACACTGCGCGCGCAGGCGGCCAGCAGACCGGCCTTCGGGATACACCAGCCGTGGCCGGCCTGGATTACCTGACTGGCGCGGTAGGCGTTTGAATCTGAAGTGATGCGATACGGGTCGTAACGGATCTTGTCACGAACCGCATAGAACAATCGCACTGCGCGTTCACGCTGAGTCGCGGCACCGGCAATCGCCTGCTCGACGAACTGCCGCACGTGCACGCTGTCGAAGTCAAAAAACTCGGTAGTGCCGGTGAATCCGTCGGTATTGCGGGGTAGCGAAGGGCAATGAATCATTGCGCCATATTAGCGCTCAATCAGACTTTAGCGCTCAATCAGATCGGCGCGGCCAATGCCTTCATAGCGTGGGTAGTCGGACGGACGCAATACCCGGCGACCGTCGACTACCAGGACCTCCTCAATACGTACGCCCAGCGCTTGCGGCAAGTTCTGAAATTCCGCCCAGCGGGTGACCAGAATGACAATGTCGGCGCCGGCAACGGCAGCGTGCAGTGACTCCGCCAACTGGACACCTTGCAGCTCGGCATGGTCGCTCGGTCGGGCAATTGGATCGTAGGCGGTTAGTTGCGCACCAGCCTCGCGCAGACTGCGAATCAGCGGAAAGGCCGGCGATTCGCGCAGGTCGTCGGTATCCGGTTTGAAGGCCAGTCCGAGCACGGTGACCCGTTTGCCGGCCAGGCTTGAATAATGTTTATCAATCAGCGCCAACAATTGCGCCGGTTGGGTTTGATTGATCTGGAGCACACTTTTCAAGAGCGGCATTGCAACGCCGAGACTTTCTCCCTGGGCAATCAATGCAGTGACGTCCTTCGGCAGACAACTGCCACCAAAGCCGCAGCCCGCCTCCAGAAAACTGGTGATCGCAGCCTCCACCGGCATACCGTTTAGCGCCTTGGTCGCATCCGCCACATCCGCCGCATTTGGCGCAACTACCGCATTGGATCTGCTGGTGAAATAACTGGCGGCATGCACGCCGTTCATGACGTCGACGATGTCGACGCCGGGTAGCCGTGCTGCCACGCGCGACAACTCGTTCGAGAACGAAATCAGGGTTGCCAGGACCGCGTTCGAGGCGTACTTGATCATCTCGGCAGTTGCGCTGTTGCAGCGAATGATCGGCGTTTGCGCGAAGCCTGCGTAAATGCGGGCCAAGGTGTCCTGGGTTGCGCTGTCAATGCCGCCGAGCACCAGCCGGTCCGGCTGCATGAAGTCGCGAACGGCGGTGCCTTCGGTCAGGAACTCCGGATTCATGCCGAGGCCGAAATCAACACCGGCCACCAGCCCGCTGGCGCGCTCCAAAGCGTCGCGCACGACACCCTCGGTGGTGCCCGGAATCACGGTGCTTTTGACGACCACGGTGTGACGCGTGCGCTTGGTTCGCAATGCGGCCCCGATCTGCTCGGCCGCGCCGCAGACCGCTGCGAGGTCAATCCGACCGTCGCGCGCCGGTGTGCCCACTGCAATGAAGGTGACTTCGGTCGCCTGCACCGCAAGGGCCAGATCGCAGGTGGCGAACAAGCGCTTGCCGGCATGTCGGCCGACCAGTTCAGGCAGGCCGAACTCATGGCAGGTGGGAACGCCGCGATTGATGCTGTCGACCTTGCTCTGATCGAGATCGACGCAGTGAACTTCATGGCCTTGCTCGGCCATGCAGGCACCCGAGACTATACCGACGTAGCCGGTACCGACAATCGAGATGTGCATCAGCCTGCCGCACCCTTTGGATTGTGGTGGTACCAGACGATGGTTCGCCAGATGCCTTCCTCGAGCGACACCTTGGCCTGAAAGCCGATCTCGTCGCGTATCTTGTCGATGACCGGACAACGTCGGTTCGGATTATCAATAAGATAGTCGGCCTCTTTCGGTTTGCCCAACACCACTTTGCCACGGTAACCTAATAGTTCTTTGGATACTTCAGCCATCATCTTCGCCAGCGCTC
>JANORY010000620.1:0-4027 GCA_031415535.1 Burkholderiales bacterium
CGCTACGTCGCAAAACCGCGTGAGCTTTATTCGGAAGCGTTCAACCCGGGCTACTCGGCGTTCCAGGCTTCCAAAGCGGGTCGTCGACCGGTACTCTATGTTGGATCGAACGACGGTATGTTGCATGCGTTCGACGCCACGATCGGTAACCCGACGTCCGGTGAAGAGCTGTGGGCGTTTGTGCCGGGCCTGAGTTTCCAGCCCGGTGTCGATGGGCTGGCCGGCTTGTCGTGGCGTAACAGCGACCCGATGCCGAATCAGTTCGAGCATCGCTTTCGAGTCGACCAGTCACCGTCCATCAAAGACATCAACTTCGGTGAAACCGATGGTTCGTCCGGCACCGATTGGCGAACCATTCTGGTGTCGGGTATGAACAAGGGCGGTCGCGGTTATTTCGCGCTCGACGTCACCGATCCGGAAGCGGCCGGCGAGGCTTCGGTCGCCAGCAAAGTGTTGTGGCAGTTCACCGGCGAGTTCGCGGGTGATACCCGAGTGGGCTACACCTTCGGTGAACCGCTGGTGATCCGAACCCGTCGCTGGGGTTGGGTGGTCGCGGTGAGTTCGGGCTACAACAATGCGGCGGGCACCGGGCATGTCTGGCTCCTGAATGCGCGCACCGGTGCCGTATTGCATCGATTTGACTCGGGCGTCGGCAGCGCTGCCATACCGTCTGGTTTGGCGCGGATCAATCTGTTTATGAAAACCCCGCGTGAACATATTGCTGAACAAATTTACGCGACCGATCTGATGGGTAATGTGCATCGCTTTGACGTGTCGTCGGGAACGGCTGCTGGCTGGACGATCTCGGGCACCCGGATTGCGTCGGTCGGTCGTATGTTGACTACCGCGCCGACAGCGGCAACTAATCCGTTCAATGCCGCCGAGCGTTGGGTGTACTTCGGATCGGGCCGACTGTTGGCGCTGGCCGATCTGACACCGACCGGTGCGAACAGCATCATGTATGCGGTCAAGGATGGTGGCACCAGCGCACCGGCCACGTTTGGAGCACCGCTGACTCTGGGCGATTTGGCCAATCTGGCCTTGAACGGCACCATACCCAGTTCGACCTCGGTCAAAGGCTGGTACACCAACATGCCGTCGAACTCGCATATCGTGACGGCGGCATCGACCGATCGCAGTGCCATGTCCTGGTCGACCACGACACCGGTCAATGATGTTTGCACGCCAGGAGCAACTTCGGAAACCTACGTGCGGAACATGACCAATGGGGCGAACCTGGTGATTGGTGGAACCTCGATCAGCGCCGGTGCCAATGTCGTCAAGCGGCAAGGATTAAAGCTGGTCAACACCTCGGCTACCAACTCAAAAGGCAAGTACAAGTTGAACTTCTCGTACGGTGATGGCACCGGTGGACCTGGCGCAAAAGATGCGTCTCTGGACTTCACCTTGACGGGTGGACGAACCGGCGTTCGATTTATTACGACTCAGTAAGTTTGCGCTGTTCAGTTCAGTTCAGTTCTGAGCGAGCCGGACCATCGGGCATTTGAGCAATCGAATGCCCGATATTTTTTGATCAAGCGCGCTTGGGAATCTCCAAACCACGAATAACCGCAGGGCGGCCACTGAACGCCGCATAGGCGCGCGCCACCTGCGGAAAGTTCGCGAAGCCGACCAAGGCCCCGGCATCATAAAATCCGACCAAGGTGCGAACCCATGGAAACACCGCAATGTCGGCAATGCTGTAATCATCGCCCATGATCCAGGCGCGGCCGGTCAGCCGGTGTTCGAGAACGCCGAGCAAACGCTTCGACTCGGCAACGTAACGCTCACGCGGACGCTTGTCTTCGTAGTCCTTGCCGGCAAATTTGTGGAAGAAGCCAACTTGCCCGAACATGGGACCAATGCCGCCCATTTGAAACATCAGCCATTGAATCGTTTCGTAACGCGCGCTGGCTGAAGTCGACATGAACAGGCCGGTTTTCTCGGCCAGATAAATCAGGATTGCGCCGGATTCAAACAAGGCCAGCGGCTGGCCGCCGGGGCCATTCGGATCGATGATCGCCGGAATCTTGTTGTTCGGATTCAGCGAGATAAATTCAGGCGACATTTGGTCGTTGCGCTCGAAGCTGACCAGATGTGGCTCGTACGCCAAGCCGGTTTCTTCGAGCATGATCGACACCTTGACGCCGTTCGGGGTGGGCAGCGAATAGAGTTGCAGGCGATCCGTGTGCGTGGCCGGCCATTTTCGGTTGATCGGGAAGGCGGCGAGAGGGGGCATGGGCAGGTTCCGTGAGTCCGGTTTTGATGACGCTATTTTGCACTCAGTTTGTTCGGCGTTCCTCTTCGCGCTCGCTTTGTGCTGCTCAGTTCGTTCCGCTCAGTTCGGCCCGCTCGGTTCCTCAGGCTGACTTCTTCTCACCCGCAGCATTGGTTTTTTCGATGCTTTACCGACACGCTACCGATTCATTGAATTTTCTGGCTGCACCGTCGAAGTGTAATTTCGAGCACGAATAAAGAAGAGGAAAATAAGGTTGTTAAGATCAATAATCAAAGAGATAGACACATGAATATTGGTAAGCTCGCAACGCAATACCTGCTCACGGCGATGGGTGCATTGTTGGCCACCTCGGCACCGGCGGCTACCTATGTTTATGTTTCCAATCAAACGGATGCCGATATTTCAGCCTATGAGCTCACTGCTGGTGTCGCGCCGAAACTCAAGCCGATTCAACGAGTGCCCGCTGGCAAGTTGGTCATGCCAATGACGGCCAGTCGCGATGGCCGGTATTTGTACGCCGCCGCAGGTGCAGCGCCGTTCTCGCTCTACACCTATCGGGTCGATTCGACGTCGGGGCAGCTTGCAGGGATCAGTACCGTTGCGCTGCCGGACAACATGGTGAGCATCGATCTCGACGCAACCGGCAAATGGTTGTTGGGCACGTCCTATGGCGGTGCTACCGTGGCGCTACACCGAATCGGTGCGAACGGTATTCCCGAAACGAATGCGACGCAGTTTTTCAACAGCGGCGGCGTGAAACCGCATTCGATCAAGGTGGATCGATCCAACACAAGAGTCTATGTGCCGCACCTGGGAACCGATGAACTCCGAAGCTACGCCTTCAATTCAAAAGCCAAACTGCCTCTGACCGAGGCGGGTTCAAAGATCGCAATGGAGCAGGGCTTCGGTCCACGCCACTTTGTGATTTCGCGCGACAACCGCTTTATGTATGTTCTGAGCGAGTTCAATGGCAAGGTGAACGTTTACAAACGAGACTCATCGGGCAATCTGCTGGAGCTTCAGTCGATTTCAAGCCTGGCCGCGGACACCCGATTACAGCCCAGGCAGGCGCGTGTTCCGGTGGGAACTCCAAGCGCGGTTCCCGTTGATGAGACGCTTGCCATCTGGTGTGCCGACATCCAGATGTCGCCCAATGGTAAGTTTCTCTACACCTCCGAGCGCACCGAAAGCAAGCTCAGCCAGTTCTCGGTTGACGCCAAAACCGGCAAGCTCAGCTTTCTGGGTCAACTACCGACCGAGAAAAGGCCGAGGGGTTTCGCGATCGATCCGTCGGGTAAATTTTTGATTGCCAGCGGTGAATTGTCTGCGACCCTATCCCTTTACACGATCGATCAGAAGACCGGCAAGCTGAACTTGGTTGACAAAGCGCCGGCCGGCGCGGGCGCGAATTGGGTGACGATCATCGGCACCCGGTAGTGCTCGCCGCTGCCGATCAGAACGGCTTGAAGCCGAGGACCGAACGAAAGCGATTTTTGACGTAGGCACCATCGCGCGGTGGCAGGGCTCGTGGCGGTTCATTGGCCTCGACTCGGACCTGCACAAAACAAGTTCCTTGACGGGCCAGCACCCGCTCGGCAAACGCGCTGCACTGCTCGATTCGGTCAACTGCCAGCGCATTGTTAATGCCGAATCCCTTGGCAACTGCAACCAGATCAGTGCCGAGGCTGGTGTGGCTGCGTTGCATCCCGGTTTCGCCGAAATGACCGTTGTCGAGCACCACAATCGTCAGGTTGGGCGGTTGTTTCGCGGCGATGGTTGCGAGGCTGC
>JANORY010000621.1:0-1444 GCA_031415535.1 Burkholderiales bacterium
CGACGCGAACGGCTGCACGATTCTCGCGGGCATCACGATTGCCGAACTCGCCGCGCCGACCGTCCAGGCGACGACGACCCCCGATTTTTGCGGGCAACAAAACGGCTCCGTTTTTTTGACGATAACGGGCAATCAGCCGCCGTTTGTCATCGACTGGGGAACCGCGCCGGGCAGCGGCCTGAACCCGCGAACCGGCCTCCCGGCGGGCGTTCACTGGCTGACCGTGACCGATGCCGTGGCCTGCACGCAGACCATTTCCGTAAATGTCGTGGCCATAAATACGGTGCCGACGGCGGCGATAAACCCGCCGTCTGCCGTGATTGACTGCACGAATCCGACGGCTACGCTCGTGGCCTCGACCGGCACGGCGGGCGCGACGTTTTTGTGGTCGAACATGGAGGCCGGAAACACCGTCGTGGCCTCTGCGGCGGGCAATTTTACGGTGACGGTCACGGCTCCGAACGGCTGTTCGAACACGGCGACGGCCACCGTTTCGGGTTCGTCGGCTGCGCCGATGGTGGATATTTCTCCTCAAAATGTGGCGTTGAATTGCACGTCGCCGACCGCCGTTTTGACGGCAAATTGCCCGACTCCGGGCGCGACGTTTTCGTGGGGGCCGGGCCAGTCGAATTCGACGCTAACGGTCTCATCCTCTGGAACTTATGCCGTGACGGCGACCGTTCCAGGGGGCTGCTCGGCGACGGCTTCGGCTGCCGTTTCGCAGAATTTTGACGTGCCTGATTTGACCGTTTTGCCGCCTTCCGGCGAACTGAATTGCACGACGACTTCGATTTTGATAACGGCCAGTTCGACCGCGCCGGGCGTGAATTATTCCTGGTCGAACGGGCAAAATTCGGCCTCGATTTCGGTGACGAACGGCGGCTCATTTTCGGTGACGGCCACGGCGGCGAACGGATGCACGAACGCGGGCGGCAGCAATATTTCAGAAGACAATTCGCCGCCCGATTTGCTGCTTTCGCCGACTTCCGGGGAGCTGAATTGCGCCGTTTTGGGCATTCTGCTGACGGCTTTTTCATCGGTTCAAAATGTCGTTTTTGAATGGTCGAACAGCGCGACGGGGAACAGCATAAATGCTATTCTACCTGGCAATTTTACGGTAACGGCCACTGCTCCAAATGGCTGCACGGCGGACGAAACGGTCATCATTTCGCAAAATATTGCGCCGCCCGGCCTCTCGCTCAGCCCGCCCGGCGGCAACCTGACCTGCGCCCTGCCAACCATTTTGTTGATGGCAAATTCGCCGACGGCAGGCGCGACTTTTTTATGGGAAAATGGCTCGACGACAACCTCGCAAACCGTGAATTCGCCGGCCACTTTTTCGGTAACGGTAACGGCTCCAAATTTTTGCCAAGACTCTGCGACGGCCATTTTCGGGGAAATTCCGCCAATTCAAAACATGGCCGCGACGGCCACGCAGACCGAT
>JANORY010000622.1:0-2069 GCA_031415535.1 Burkholderiales bacterium
GCGATATCTTGGGAATAGTCCATGTTGCCTCCAGATGAGATGAACGGATTGTGAACAAAAACACTAAACGCGGTGGAAGACCTGAGTACGCTATTGCTCGCGCTGGAACACCCGTAGTCCGGGCGCAAGGTTAGCACGAAAGGGCCGAGCTTTCGGTGCCTGCCGAACTGATAACTTCTGCATCATCAATGTATGCTTTTCTCTCAAGGAAAAGCCGGCGCGCTGTTTAGTACCGGCATTGTTGCGCTCGCCGAAATCGGCGACAAAACTCAAAGCTGTCATTCGTTCTGGCGGCGCGTTATCGCAAGCGATTGCCGATCATTGCTGCCATCCTGATTGCCACCCTTCTTAATCACGGCTTGGCGAGTGCGTTGGGAGCCTGGATCGCACAGGCGATTAGCGCCACCTCGCTGCGCTGGATTCTGGGACTGACTTTTATTGCGATGGCCGCCTGGATATTGATACCTGACTCGCTTGCAACCGATAGCGACACGCCGCCAAGATGGGGCATTTTCATCACCACTCTGATTGTTTTTTTCTTGGCCGAAATGGGCGACAAAACGCAAATCGCAACCGTCGCACTGGCCGCCCGATTCAACACCTTCTGGTCGGTTTTATTGGGTACGACCGCCGGCATGATGATTGCCAACGTACCGGCCGTGCTGCTTGGCGAGCGACTGGCCGACAAACTGCCGGTCCGGGCAATACATATCGTTGCAGCGCTGATCTTCCTGGCTTTGGGCATTGCCGTGCTGCTAGTCGATTAGTCGGCCCGTGCGCCCGAGGACTTGACAATAGCGGCCCACTTGCGGGTTTCACTGCGCAGATAATCGAGCAGTTCTTCCGGCGTATTGCCGACCGGATCGGCACCCTGACTGACAAAGCGTTCGCGCAACACCGGGTCTTTCAGCAGTCGCACGATTTCATCGTGGACCTTGAGCACAATATCGCGCGGCATGCCGGCCGGCCCCACCAGGGCGAACCAGGAGGATGCATCGAAATCCGGGAAACCACTCTCGGCGAAGGTGGGTACCTCCGGCATCGATTGCGAGCGTTTGGCACTGGTCACCGCAATCGCGCGCAGTTTGCCAGCACGAACATATTGAATCGCCGACGGAATGGTTGCAAACATGGTTTGAACCGATTCTCCGGCCAACACATCGGTCAGCGCCACCGCCCCTTTATACGGCACATGGGTCAGTTGGGTGCCGGCGTACATATTGAGCATTTCGCCCGACAAATGCGACGAAGTGCCATTGCCGGTCGACGCATAAAAAAGTTTTTGCGGGTGCAGTTTGGCGAACGCCACGAACTCCTCAACCGTTCGGGCGGCCACCGCCTTCGGGTTCACCACCAGCATGTTGGGCACGTGCGCAATCATGGTGATCGGCGAGAAATCTTTCAGATTGTCGTACGGCATTTTGCGATAGAGCGACGCGTTCACGGCAAGCGGTCCAACCGAACCAATCAACAGCGTGTAGCCGTCCGGTTTTGCCTTGGCCACCTGGTCGGCGGCAATATTGCCGCCGGCGCCGGCCTTGTTTTCAACCACCACTGACTGGCCCCAAAGGACACTCAGACGCTCGGCCAGCGCACGGGCGATGACATCGGTGGTACCACCGGCCGTAAAGCCGACCACCAATGTAACTGTCTTGCTCGGAAAGCTGGCTGCACTCGTGGCCGGTCTTGCCGGGGTCTGCGCTTTGAGTTCGCCTGCGTATCCGATGAATCCGGTAAATCCGGCGGCTACGCCGAGCGCAAGCAACAACGCCGACAGAGGTGACCGGACACCAGTTCTTGCTCCCATAACATTCAAGATCATCGCCTCATTGGAGTGCGCCAAACACCTTGCGCAAAATTGCACCGCCGGCCCGAACTGGATCGGCACGGATTGCCTTTTCTTCCTGGGCAATCATGAAGTACAGTCCGTCGAGCGCTTTGCCGGTCACAAAGCCTTCAATCCGTGCCGAACCCTTGTCGATCAGGCCCAACTGCGAAGCCTGGCCCGCTACGTCGTTGTAACGCTTGGCCAGCCCGATCTTGCTGACCGTGGCGCTGACGATCGGCAA
>JANORY010000623.1:0-7946 GCA_031415535.1 Burkholderiales bacterium
GCCCATCGCCAGGCCCTTGTGTTGCGGCGGATACCAGCCGGAACCGAGCGACAGCGCAACCCCAAAACTGGCACCGGCAATGCCCAGCAAGACACCCATGGCCAGCACCTCGTCGTAGGTGTTGACCATCAGGAAGCCATAAGTCATGGCCGCCATGATCAGCACCATTTCCACCATGGCGGCGTTCTTTCGGCCAATGTACTGCGCCATGACGCCGAGCGGAAAACGCATGAGCGCACCGGCCAGGATCGGCACCGAGATCATGAAGCCTTTCTGCGCCGGGGTCAGATCAAAGGATTCACTGATGAAGGGTGCCATGGCACCGTTCAGCACCCAGACGGCAAAACAGAAATCGAAGTAGAGGAAGGCCGCAAAGAGGGTCGGAGTGTGTCCCGACTTCAGAAACGATTGGCTTTTCATGGGTGTTAGGCAAAGAACGCTGGGGACTTTAGAACCCTCCAGGTTGCAAGATCAGTGCCATAGCGAGCCTTCTGCACAAAACGGGTCATTTGGACGCGCCACTTTTGTGCCTGGCCGACCGCAGGTACAGAAACTGCATGGATTTGGCGCAATGCACAAAGCCCCTGCTCATATCATGGCGAATAGACTTCGGGGCGCACCAATGCAGTGCGCAAAGACAAGGATTGCGGATTGAGCTACGAAATTGAGCACGGTTTTGCGAGCCAGAGGGGCCCGCGCGAGATCAATGAAGACTTCG
The DNA here is from genome assembly GCA_031415535.1 of Burkholderiales bacterium. Classification (GTDB taxonomy): domain Bacteria; phylum Pseudomonadota; class Gammaproteobacteria; order Burkholderiales; family Burkholderiaceae_E; genus JANLTP01. Next base: position 719 of record JANORY010000623.1, read on the forward strand.
CCGCAGTTCGCTTGCCGCTGGAGTCCGATGAATTTCAGCGCGGCGTCATTGCCGCGATCGCCGATGGAGTTTCAGCCGGCGGCGGTGGCCTGGAGGCGGCGCAAACCTCGGTCATGGTGCTGTTGGAGGATTTTGCAAGCGCCCCGCCAACCTGGGAAACCACGGTTGCCCTGGACCGAATTCTGAGCGCTCAAAACGCCTGGCTGCATGCCCAGAACGCCCGTTCAGACGCCTATCAGCGTGCCACCACCCTGACAGCCGTGGTGCTGCGCGGTCAAACCTACACGGTGGCTCACGTCGGCGACACACGCGCCTACCTGAATCGCGACGGCGGCCTTGAGTGTCTGACCAACGATCATTCACACGCCGGCAGTCTGCGCTCGATGTTGACCCGTGCCTTGGGCGTCGACGAACGGGTGCTGATTGACTATGCCCAAGGTGATCTGCGGCTGGACGATCAACTGGTCCTGGTCTCGGACGGTGTCTGGAACGCCGTGCCCGATCGAGTACTGCGCGCCGAAGTCGCCCACAGGCGCTCTGCACAGGCGCTGGCCAAGCGGCTTACTACCCTGGCGCTGGAGCGCGGTGCCGATGATAACGTCACCGCGCTGGTCATCCGGGTCAAAGGATTGCCTACCGCCGACCTGCGCAGCACACAGGCGCGAGCGCGGACCCTGCCAGTGCCGCGTCGTTTGCGGATCGGTGAACTCATCGATGGCCTGGCCGTGACGCAGGTGGTTGCCGATAACGGCATTCATCTCATCTACCAGGTTCGCGAGGCCGAGACACGCAAGCTCTTTGCGCTGAAAAGTGTCCATCCGAAGCGCGCTGCCGACGCCGATGAGGTAGCCGGGCTGGCTCATGAAGCGTGGCTTAGCGAACGCATGGACGGTGCACATTTTGTGCGCAGCCATCGGCGGCCCGGTGCCAGCCAACTGTACATTCTGTACGACTGGCACAGTGGCGAAACCCTCGAGCATTGGCTGACCCACTCCGCACCACTGCCGATCGACAGCGTACTCAACGTGGTGGTCGCCACCTTGAAAGGGCTGTCGCGCATGCATCGTCAGGGCATCGTCCATCGTGATATCAAACCGGCCAATCTGCATCGCGACGAAGACGGAGTGTTGCGCATTATCGATCTGGGCGTTGCCATCAGCGGCGCCGAACCGGCGTCGATCCGGGCGCTGCATGCCGGCACGCCGTCGTTCATCAATCCCGAGCAATGGGAGGGTGCGCTACCGGATGCAGGTGCAGATCTGTTCGCGGTCGGTGTGACCCTGTATCAGTTGCTGACCGGCAAGTTTCCTTATGGCGATATTGAGCCTTATCAGCTCGGCCGCTACAAACGCGAACCGACGGCACCCAGCCGATTGCGCCCGGACATCGCCCTCTGGCTGGAAGCCTTGATACTCAAGGCCGTGGCGCGCGACCCCAAGCTCCGGTTCGAAACCACCGAGGAGTTCGTTCTGGCGATCGAACGCGGTGCGGCGCGGCCGCTCCGTGCGCCCGGCGGATCGCCGCTTGTGATTCGGGACCGGCTGGCCGGTTGGCAAATTGCTCTCGGTGTATCGGTGTTCGTCAATCTGCTGCTGCTGCTACTGGTGCTGACGGTCGGAAAATAAGGCTCAGGTGGTGCTGGCCGACTCGTGGTGTGCATGCTTTTGATATAAGAACCGCAGCACATCGCCGCGCAACGCCGAATAGGCCGGGTCCTGCGCCAGCGCAACCCGTTCGCGCGGCCTGGGCAGATCGATAAACGCAATTTCGCCAATCGTCGCTGACGGTCCGTTGGTCATCATGACAATCCGGTCGCTGAGCAGAACGGCTTCATCGACATCGTGGGTGACCATCATGACGGTGCTGCCGGTTTTGGCGATGATGCCCAACAGCTCGTCTTGCAGGCGGGCGCGCGTCAGCGCATCGAGTGCACCAAACGGTTCGTCCATCAGCAACACCTTCGGTTCCATAGCGAGCGCCCGGGCAATACCGACTCGTTGTTTCATGCCGCCGGAAATTTCGTGCGGTTTTTTCTCGCTCGCATGATCGAGGCCGACCAGCTTTAAGGCCGCATGGGCGCGCGCCAGCATCTGCGATTTAGATTCGCGCTCAGCAAACACCCGCTCGACGGCCAGATGAATGTTTTGCAGACAACTCATCCAGGGCAGCAGCGAATGATTCTGAAACACCACCGCACGATCCGGCCCCGGTCCGCGAATTTCGCGATTGCCAAGCAGCACATGCCCGGAAGTAGGCTCAAGCAGACCCGAGACCAGATTCAGTAGCGTAGATTTACCGCAACCAGAATGACCAATCAGGGTGACAAACTCGCCGCGCGCCATGGTCAGGTTGATGTTTTGCAGGGCCACAAAAGTACCCTTGCGGGTCTCGAAGCTCATGCCGGCACCTTCGATGACCAGGTATCGCGCGTCATAGGCAACCCGCGCTTGCCTCGTCCACCTACTCATACGAGAACCGTTTCGCCAAGCTCAGCAGAGCCAATTCAAGCAGCAGGCCAATCACACCGATGATGATGATCGCCAGCAGAATATTTTCTACCTTCAGGTTGTTCCACTCGTCCCAGACCCAAAAGCCGATACCCACTCCCCCAGTCAGCATTTCAGCAGCAACGATCACTAGCCAGGCCACCCCGATCGACAGGCGAACACCGGTCATCATGTACGGCAACACGGCCGGAAAAAGAATCTTGCTGAAGATCTTCCATTCGGACAGTTTGAGCACCCTTGCGACATTCATATAGTCCTCGGGCACACGCTGAACGCCAACCGCCGTGTTGATGATCATCGGCCAGATCGACGAAATAAAAATCGTCCAGATCGCAGCCGGATCGGCACCCTTGAATACCAGCAGCCCAATCGGTAACCAGGCCAGCGGTGACACTGGTCGCAGCAGCGAAATGATCGGCGCGGTCATCTGATTCAGAAACTTGAAACGGCCAATGGCGAATCCGATCGGAATGCCGCCAGGGCCGCCAGACCAAATCCCAGACCCACTCGGCCCAGTGAGTTCAGCACCTTGTAGCCGATGCCCTGGTCGTTCGGTCCGTTGTCATAAAACGGATGCGACAGAACGGTCACCGCAGCCTTGCCGGTCGCCAGCGGACCCGGAATGGTTTGGCCCGCTTTGGCAATGGCCTCCCAGATGAGCAGCATGATGAAGATGCCCAGGATCGGCGCAAGAATGCCCAACGCGCGCTCGCGACGCAATCGACGACGGACCGATTCCGGCATGGTCGAACTTGCGGAAACCGGGCCGGCCGCAGCACCTGATTCCATGGTTTTTAATGGCTTTACAGTTACCGTCGCCGTGGCAGCGCTTATCCGGTTCGGCGTGGTCAGCTCAGATGAGCCCAGCGTGGCACTCGACAGCGTAGGCGCGGTCATCAGGCCACCTTGACCTTGAAGCCGTCGGCATACTCGGCCGGGTTGCTGCCGTCCCAAACAACACCGTCCATCATTTTCGAGCTGCGCAGATCACTCTTGGGTAACGAAGTTTTGGTAGCGGCCGCCGCGTCCTTGTAAATCGCGGTCTGGCTGACCTGCCGCGCTACAGCCAGGTAGTCCGGGTCTTGTTTTAACAGACCCCAGCGACGATGTTGGGTCAGAAACCACATGCCATCGGACAGGTACGGATAATTGACCGCGCCATCGGCAAAAAACTTCATGTGATTCGGATCGTCCCAATTTTTACCCAAGCCGTTTTGGTAACGACCCAGAATGCGGTCGATGATGACATCGCGGGAGGTATTGACATAGGCTTGCTGAGCGATCGTGTCAGCCATCTTGTTCTTGTTCTGCAGTCCCGCATCGATCCATTTACCGGCTTCCAGAATGGCCGACACCACCGCCCTACAAGTGTTCGGATTTTTCTGTACAAACTCAAGCTGAGTGCCCAGCACCTTTTCCGGATGATCTTTCCAGATGTCCTGGGTGGTGATGCCGGTGACACCAATGCCGTCGGCGATCGCCCGATGATTCCAGGGCTCACCAACGCAATAAAAATCCATTGCACCGACTCGCATGTTGGCAACCATCTGCGGCGGCGGAACGGTAATGACCTTGAGGTCTTTAATCGGATTCACACCGACACTGGCCAACCAGTAATAGAGCCACATGGCATGAGTTCCGGTCGGGAAGGTCTGTGCACCAACATACTCCCGTTTCTCGGTTTGCATGAGCTTGGCAAGCGACGCGCCGTCAACCGCACCTTTGTCGGCGAGCTTCTTGGAGATCGTGATCGCCTGGCCGTTATGGTTCAGGTTCATCAGCACCGCCATATCTTTTTTGGGGCCGCTGACGCCCATCTGAACGCCATAAACAAGGCCGTACAGAACATGCGCAAAGTCCAGCTCGCCATTGACCAGCTTGTCGCGTACCGACGCCCACGACGATTCCTTGGTCGCAATGATCTTGACGCCGTATTTTTTGTCGAGCTCAAGCACCGAAGCCATGACAACGCTGGCACAATCGGTCAGTGGAATGAAGCCGATTCGAACTTCTTTTTTCTCCGGCGCATCCGAGCCTGCGGCCCAGGCACTCGCCCGAATCAGCGGGTCTACGCTGGCTAAAAGCGCCGCGCCGGTTGACGCCTTTAATAAACGGCGACGTGGATTTTGTGGCGCGCCGATCGGCAACATCGACGCATCGGGCAGTATCGTGGGCAACTTGACCATAAATAAAACCTCAATAGAGCCAACGCCCACGCGCTGACAAGGTGCCAACGATTGACGCTGCGGAATTCAGGCTCCGTTGCAATTGATGTGCCAGCGTGCATGAAGTATTCCAAATGGGGCGCATTGGCACGCCAGCGCGACAAAACTGCTCCAACATTGTGCAACGCAACAAGTATGGTGCGATTTCTGCAGCGGCCGTCAATCCTGTGCGATCATCAAAGGCTATGAGAGGCATCTTGTTTTTCTGTCATGGCGCGCGCCGTGATTCCTGGCGGCAACCGTTTGATGCCATCCTGGCGCAATCGCGACTGGAACGGCCCGAGGTGCCGGCGGCGTTGGGGTTTCTGGAAATAATGAAACCCGATTTATTCGACGCGGTTGCGCAGTTGCGCGCCGAGGGCGTGTTGAGTATTGATGTCATGCCGCTATTCTTGGCACCCGGCAGCCACACTCAGCGCGACCTGCCACAATTACTGGATGACGCCCGACAGCGCTGGCCCGAGTTAGCGTTTCAAGTGGCCCCGACTTTGACTGAATCGCCCGCAGTACTTGACGCGATCGTCAAGGTAGCGTTTGCGAATATCGGCAACTGATCGCCATGCACGTTCCGCATACCCGTACCGAGTCGCTGTATTTTGAGTATCCAATGTTTGCGTTTTCGCCACCGGCTGAACTCGCGGCCAACGCACCGCCACTGCAGATTCATCCGGTTCTGATCGCCGGCGGCGGACCGTCGGGCCTGATCGCCGCGCTCGAGTTGGCTCGATTTGGTGTTCGCTGTGTGGTACTGGAGGCCGACGAGACCGTGTCCGAGGGCAGTCGTGCCGCCTGTGTGTCCCGGCGCAGCATGGAGATCTTGCAACTCAATGGCATTGACCAGGCGTTCCTCGCGCAAGCGCTGCCCTGGACCCAAGGCACGTCCTACTACCAAAGCCAACCAATATACCGGCTCGAGATGCCGCATTCGGCCGATCAACGCTTCTTTCCGATGGCGAACCTGCAGCAAAACCTGTTTGAGGCGCTGCTGGTTCAGCGCATTGAACAGTTTCCCGAACTGATCGAGATCCGCTGGCAAAGCAAGGTGGTTGGCGTCGAGCAGGACGCGCAGTCGGTACGCCTGCGCGTCGACACACCGCTGGGCGAGTACAGTGTGCAAGGTCAGTATGTGATCGCGGCCGACGGGGCGCGTTCGGCTCTGCGTACGTTGTTGGGCCTGCGCCTGAATGGTGAATCCTTCGAAGGCCGCTATCTGATCGCAGACATAAAAATGGCATCGCCCTACCCGACCGAACGGCGCGCCTGGTTCGACCCACCGACCAATCCGGGCAATACCGTACTCATGCACAAGATGGCGCGCAACATGTGGCGCGTCGACTATCAGCTCGATGACAATGCTGACGAGGTCTTTGAGTTGCAGCAGCACCGGGTGGTCGAGCGTATTTCCGAACATCTCGACTGGATCGGCGAAACCACCCCTTGGCAACTCGATTGGGTAAGAATCTACAAAGCGCATTGTCGGTGTCTGGATGACTACCGTCAGAATCGCGTCTTCTTCATTGGTGACGCCGCCCATCTGGTGCCGATCTTCGGTGTACGGGGCATGAACTCCTCGATTGCGGATGCGAATAATCTGGGCTGGAAACTCGCCGCAGTGCTAAACGGTCAGGCACCGGATCAATTGCTGGACAGCTACAGCCTGGAGCGTCGCGCGGCCACCTTTGATATTTTCGAGAACGCCCGAAAAAGCACAATCTTCATGACACCGCCGAGCAGCGGCTATCGCCTGCTGCGCGACGCTGCCCTGCAACTGGCGATTGATCAGGACTGGGCCAAAGCATTCATCAACCCACGGCAATCGGCACCTTATGATTATGCCGACAGCGCCTGGGTAAGTGCCGATCGCGATGACTGGACGACCGGCCCCGGACCCGGTGCGCCGCTGCATTCGGTGAGACTTGACGAGGGCGGCTTTCTCGCCGACCGAATGGGCTGCGGTTTCACCTTGTTCATGATCAATTGTTCAGCCGACGAATTTTCAGCCGACCAATCCTTGCCGACTTGGCTCAGCCAACGCAAGATCGAATTGCGCTCGATTACCAGCCAGAGGCAGGCGGCGGCGCTTTATCTGGTGCGACCGGATGGCCATGTCTGTGCCCGATTCAAGCGCCTTGATCGGGCTGCCCTCGCCGCCGCTCAGGACCGCGCGTTATCTTGCGCCTCAGCGCTGCCCGAGCGCTCACCTCAAGCGACCTAAGAGTCATGCCGCTGAATACCGAAGATAATGAATGGCTGTTTGATGCGCTGGCGCAGGCCGTCGACCGCGTTGAGGCGCAACAGTCCAGCCTGCTGCTGGCGAAATTCTCCCTGTTGCTGGCCAACCAGGTCGGCGAGCGCGCGCTGGTTGCACAGGCCCTGCAAAGCGCGCTTGCCCATCTGAAGTCGATCGAACCGAACGACTTAAACTGACCTTGAACCACACTGAACCACACTGAACGACACTGAACGCCGAGCGACCATGCAAACACACTACTGGGC
>JANORY010000624.1:0-1857 GCA_031415535.1 Burkholderiales bacterium
GGGACGCACGAGGTTTCCTGGCGCGATATTATTCTGGGTCTCGGCGGATTGTTCCTGCTCTACAAAGCCTCGCACGAGATATTTCTTGAAGTTGAAGCGCACGAAGACCAGGGGCCGCCTACGACTGATGAGGTAACCTTGAAGGCGGCGGGCAGCAGATTATTTTGGGGAATCATCGGCCAAATTGCCGTGATTGATATTGTCTTCTCGCTCGATTCGGTGATTACCGCAGTCGGTATGGTCAACCAGATCGGAGTCATGGCGGCGGCAGTAATCGCCGCAGTGTTAGTAATGCTGTTCGCAGCCAAGCCGATTGGCGACTTTGTCGATACTCACCCCTCGATCAAGGTTTTGGCCCTGGCATTTTTGGTGATGGTCGGGATGGCATTGACCGCCGAGGCGTTCGACGCCGCGATACCCAAGGGTTACATCTATGCGGCCATGGCGTTCTCGCTGGCGGTCGAAGCGCTAAATATCCGCGCCCGCGGCAAGCGCCAGGTCGCACGGGCCGAACAAGCCGCGCTGAATTCAAGCTCCGCGTCCAAGGGCTAAGGCGGGAGGCGCTAATCAGTATGGAATGCACAGTCCGTTGGGTCGGTGCCGCCGAGGTTGGCGCGCAGGGACAGGGTCAAGCCGGTATGAGTTTTGTGGCCGAAACCGGCAGTGGTCACGCGGTCCTGATGGACGGTGCCCCGGACGGGGGCGGCCGCAATATGGCACCGCGCCCGATGGAAATGGTGCTACTGGGCACGGGCGGCTGCACCGCCTATGACGTGGTGCTGATCCTCAGAAAGAGCGGACAGAACATCAATGCCTGCGAAGTCACCTTAAAGGCTGATCGTGCCGACAGCGATCCGAAAATTTTCACGCAGATCCATTTTCACTTCAGAGTACGCGGCCAAGGACTGAAAGCAAATCTGGTCGAGCGCGCTATCAAGTTATCGCACGACAAATATTGCTCGGCCTCCATTATGTTGGCCAAATCCGCCGAACTGACCCACAGTTGGGAAATCGTCGAAGGCTGATTTTGGCGTTAGTTAAAGCTTGCGCGCGGGTTAGAGGTAGCGCGCGGTGCCGGTCATGAGTCGCGACACCAGCCGCATTGACCATTGCACCGGACGCGGCATTTTTTGGCCACCGGCAGCCACCGCGCGCGCGCCATGGGCGATTTCATCGTCACGCATCGCCAGCAGAATGGCTCGTGAGCGGGTATCAGCAGCCGGCAGCAGTTTTAAGTGGCGGTCCAGGTGATGCTCGACTTGCCGTTCAGTTTCCGCCATGAAACCAAGACTGAGCGCGTCGCCGCTGCGGCTGGCCAAGAGACCCATCGCCAGCGAACCGGCATACCACAGGGGATTCAGCAGCGACGGCCGACCGCCCAGCTCGCCCAGGCGTTGAGCGGTCCAGCTCAAATGATCGGCTTCTTCGCGCGCCACCTGCCGAAACTCAGCCTTTAACGCTGGATTCGAAGTCGCCAGCGCCTGACCCTCATAAAGCGCCTGGGCGCAGACCTCGCCGACATGATTAATCCGCATTAAAGCAATCGACTCGGCGCGCTCGGCTAGCTTCTGGTCGGCTAGCTTCTGGTCGGCTGGTGTCTGCTCGGAAGCTGTCTGCTCGGCTGGCACCGTAACAGCGAGTGCACCAATCGGTTGCGCACGCAGCACTGAGGCCAGGGGCCGTTGTGCCGTTTGTGGTGCACCCGCGACAGTTGCCAGCGCTCGACCGAGCAAACCGAAGACTTCGTCCGCGCGGCTATTTCTTCTCATACACAATCCTTCGCCAAGATAGCGTTTTTAACAAGACCAATAAAGCAACAAATTGTTGCGCTGGTACCACACGTAGGCCGAAATCGAC
>JANORY010000625.1:0-8763 GCA_031415535.1 Burkholderiales bacterium
CCGCTCGCTGACCGAGCAAGTTCAGCGCGCACAGGGCAAGTTCACCGAGCAAACTCACCTCCTACTCGTGCCAACTCTCTGGCAACCGGGGCCGCACCGCACGACTCACTGGTGAAAACTGTATTTAAATATCCTATCCTCCACCGGATTCAGCTATATGCCCGTCCATGGCCACGATGTCTGGCTTCACGGTATCGAGGCCTTGATCGCAGCTTACCTGGTCTTTGTTTCACCGAAGGCAGCTTGATTTCAGGCATTCATTGATACATGACCTGGGTTATCCCGACTGACTGGGATGTCACAGAGCGCTCCAGTCGAGACCCAACTTGCCCTGGGATCGGCGAGACTCGAGAAGATCGTGAGCTGAGGATGCCTCGGCAGGGGGAAACATCGTCACTGTGGCGTCGTGGATCGCTCCATTGACGATCATGCCAAGGACAGCGATCGCGCTCGGACGCCAACGTTCCGGCGCCGTCGCGCATAGGCCTCCAAGCGAGTAGCCCGCCACCGTCCAGTTGCCGGCGCGTAACTGTTTGATGGCGATCTGCGTGTCGCTGCTGAAGTTGGCGTCCCCAAAATATATGGCGCGTCCTAGTGGGGCCAGAAATGCGCCCGGCGATGCGAGATTGCTGCCACTAGTCCCCTCGAGAAAGAGGTCTACCCCCTGCCCTGCGGTGATTTGCTGCAGGCGATCAACAAAGCCCTCGCGCAGGATCGCTTCGTCGTAGCCATGTTTCAAGGCGAATTCGATTTTTGACGCGGCTCCGACAGATCCGATCACTCGCCCCGCACCGAGCGCCTTCGCCTGCTGTTCAAGCATCGTGCCTACCCCGCCCGCGGCACCTTGAACAAATACAGTCTGGCCCTCGGACAGTTTTCCCACAAGCGTCAGCAGTTGGTGCGCGGTTACTCCTGTGCAGGGCAATCCAATTGCTTGGTCGAATTCGACGCAGTGTCCGGGTATGTCAAGCGGCACGGCGAGCATTGCAGAGACAACGGCATATTGCTCATACCCGCTCCTGGCGAATGCTGCCACTGGCTGGCCTATCGTAAAACCTTCCACCCCATTTCCGATCGCTGCGACCGTGCCCACGATCTCCAGCCCCATTACGAAGGGTACGGGTGGAGCGGGGACTATTCCACGACGCACCAGCGTCTCTGCATAGTTGATCCCGGAATAGCGCACCTTCACGAGAATCTCGCCGGTGTTCGCGATCGGATCAGGTACCTCCAGAAGGGCAAGCGTTTCTGGGCCGCCCAACGCAGTGACGACGACAGCCTTCATGCCGCGACCGCTCGGCTGCTCGCAGGCAGCCCGCTAGCGAACACGAATTTCGTCGAGCAGTTCAGGATGCCGTTCGAGCACCCTGAACAACTGCACTAAAGCAACCGGTGGCTTCGCCTTGCCGTTCTCATAACGAGAGAACGCGTTCGCGCCTCCCCCAAACAGCGTTCCCGCCTCGCGCTGGCCGAGCGCCAATTTCTTACGCACTTCGCCGATGAAATCGCGGTCCACACGCTTGCCGTTCACGGTCTTGATAAACACACCTATCGCCGCGCTGGTACGATCGATTTCCGGCCGATCGAGCATCACCTCGCCGCACGCATTGCACCAATCACCTTTGACCGCAGCGATAATTGTGGTCTCGCCCTTGTACGTGAAGGATTGATCTCGGATCGCACGCTTGACCTTGCTCGAACCGCAGTTTCCGCATTTCATTTTCACAACTCCTTGAACGATACGATCAACACATCCTCGATCACGGTCAGCTTAAGGTACACCGCACCCTTGGACGTCATAGGGCGGTAAACGTCCTGCCAAACCCGATGGTCTTCATGAGTTGTCATACTTTTGAAGAAATCCCGAATGCTCAAACTCAACACAACTTGATACATTTCCTGGGGCTCGAAACCCAACAGCTTCGCATCACGAGTGGCCGAAAAAGTAGCTCTGACCCGCCCCTCGCGAACCATCGATTTGACGACCGGCAGCTTGCAATGTGGCGCGCCCTTTTCCATACAGAATTATAATCTATTAGGTTAACTTTGGCTAGTAGGGTATTGATTGGCAATTACCAGCGTCGAGTGATGGAACGTCAGCCTGACTACTGAAATCTCGTCGGCCGCCATCAGCCAAGTCTGAGCCGTAAATTCGCCGATGCAGCTCACATTTTCAGCCGTATTTATTAGAAAGCCGGCGACATTCCCACGATCACTTGGTCGACTAATAGTGCGATCCATTAGGGAAACCATGAACATGGACGTTGTATGTACATAGCCGATTTCCGTCAAGGGGGCGGGTCACATCAAGCAGATTGTGAAGCTACTGAAACGGCGCTCCGATCAGCAGGCCTTAACCAGCCATTACCAGCGCACTTAATCGATCCGGATCAGCCAGCAACTCGGCGCTGCTTCCCGAATACGCAACGCGCCCGCGGTTAAGCACCAGCGCAGTCTGCGTCACCTGTAATGCGAGCTTCGCCGATTGTTCGACCAAAATCACCGTCAAGGCTTCTTCCCGGATCAGCCGGCCGATACTTTCAAGCAGCGATTGCACAATGATCGGTGCGAGTCCCTCGAGCGGTTCGTCCAGAAGCAACAGCGACGGATCGCCCATCAGCGCCCGGCCGATCGACAGCATCTGCTGTTCACCACCGGAGATCTGGTTGCCCATATGGCTGCGTCGCTCGGCAAGGCGCGGAAACAGTTCATAGACACGCGCCATCGGCCAGCGCCCGGGGCGCGCCGCCACCGCGAGATTTTCTTCGATCGTGAGCGACGGAAAAACATCGCGCGTCTGCGGCACGTAGCCAATGCCCAGCCGCGCGCGTTCATGCACCGGCAAAGTTTCGATCCGATGACCCTTGAAGGTGATGCTGCCCGAGTGAAACGTGCTGTGGCCCATCAGGCTCGCGAGCAATGTGGTCTTGCCGACTCCATTGCGACCGAGCACCGCCAGCGCGCCACGTTCGGGCAGACTGAAGCTGATGTCCTCGAGCACGATAGTAGGTCCATAGCCGGTACGCAGTGAGGCGACTGCTAACCCGACTCGCTGGACGCCTTCAATCCCGACAGCGCTGACTTCAGTCATGCGCTTCACCCAGGTAGACCTCACGTACCCGTGGATCTTTCTCGATCTCGGAGGGTGTTCCTTCGCAGAGTACCTCGCCCTGCACGAGCACGGTGATGCGCTTGGCGAAGCGGAACACCAGGTCCATGTCGTGTTCGATGATCAGAATGGCGATATCGACCGGCAACTTGCCCAACACTTCGAGGATTTGCTCCGACTCGACCTTGGGTACGCCGGCGGCGGGTTCGTCGAGCAGCAGCACCTTGGGACGCAGTCCGAGCGCAATGGCAATCTCGACCAGGCGCTGTTTGCCATAGGGCAGATCAAGGACCCGATGCGGCGCATCGTCGGCGATGCCCAGCGAGGCGAGCAAATCGAGTACCTCGTTGCGCAAGTCCGCATTGGCACTGGCCGGCCGCCACCAGCGACCCGCGCCGCCGCGCCGTTCGGCCACACTGAGCGCGACGTTATCAAGCACGCTCATGTCGCCGAATAAGGTGTTGATCTGGAAGGTGCGACCCAATCCACGCTTGACGCGACCCGCCTGCGGCAGTGCGCTGACATCTTCGCCGGCTAACAGGATGACGCCCGACGAAGCTTCGAGTCGCCCGGTGAGCAGGTTCACGAAGGTGGTCTTGCCGGCGCCATTCGGGCCAATCAGTGCGTGACGCGCGCCGGTCTCGAGCGCGAAGTCGATATCGGCCGCCACCGTGAGTGCACCGAAGCTCTTGCATAGTTTGGTGGTTTGAAGAACGATGCTCATGACGACCGCACCGGCGGCTTGTCGCGCTTCTCGACGAACAAGCGGTCGATGAGGCTGAGTATTCCGCCGCGCGCGAACAGCACCACTACCACCAGCATCAGTCCGATGCCAAAGAACCAGTATTCGGGAAACTGTTTGGACAAATAGTCCTGCGCCACCAGGAACACCAGCGGGCCGACGAAGGCGCCATACAACCTTCCAACGCCGCCTAGAATCAACATCACCATCAGTTCACCGGAGGGCTCGAATCCGAGCACGTTCAGCCCGACGACCTGGTTCGTCTGCGCGAGCAAGCCGCCGGCCAGTCCGGCCACCACCGCAGATACCGTGTACACGATGACCAGTCGCGCGTAGACCGGCGCGCCGATCGCCTCCATGCGCAGCCGGTTTTCGCGAATGCCCGCAAGGCTCGCGCCGAACGGCGAGTAGATGAGGCGGCGCACGCCGTACCAGCACAGCAGCAGAATAAAGAAGCTCCACCAATAGCCGGTCTTGCCGTACATATCGAACTTGAACATTCCGAAGATCGGCGCAATCACGATACCCGACAGGCCGTCCGCGCCACCGGTCAGCTCAGTTGCTTTGTTGGCAATCTCCAGGCACACGGCTGCTACGGCAAGCGTGAGCATCAATTGTGTGAGGCCGTGGGTGCGCATGATGACCGCGCCGGTCAGTGCGCCCAGCAGCCCGGCGGCCAAGGCGCTGATCAGCAGTTGCAGGAAAGGATCGGTAATGCCAAGTTTTACCGAAACAATTCCGGCTGCATACGCACCAACTCCGAAGAACGCCGCATGGCCGAGTGTGATGATGCCGGCATAGCCGAGAATCAGATCGAGCGAGAGCGCGAACAAAATATAGGTGAGCACGCGGGTACCCATCGACAAGTAGTCGGGCAACAAGAAGAACACCGCTACCGCCAAAGCCCAAGGCAGGGCCTCGGTCCAGCGCAAGCGTGCATCTGCGTTGTAGCCTACCGGGTGTTTCATGCGCGCTTCCCGAATAGCCCGAGCGGGCGCCAGAGCAAGATGCCGATGGTCGCGGCATAGATGAAGAAAGCGCCGAACTGCGGTAGCCAATATTTGCAGGCCGTGTCGGTGACACCGATCAAGAGCGCCGCCACGAACGGCCCGCGCAGACTACCCAGCCCGCCGACCGACACGACAATCAGGAAATAGACCAGTTGCTCGAACGGATAGGTCGGCTGGATGGCGACGATATCGGCACCGAGCGCGCCACCCAGGCCTGCGAGGCCGCTGCCGATCGCGAAAGTCATCGTGAACAGACGCTTGGTATTGATGCCGATCGACTGCGCCATGGCGCGATTGTCGACCGCCGCACGCACCATCGCGCCCCACAAGGTGCGCTCGATGCCGAACCACAGGGCGGCGATCATCAGTGCGGAAAAACCGATCAGGAACACCCGGTAGACCGGAAAATTCCGACCGAAAAACGCCAGTTGTCCCTTCAGATAATCCGGCAACAATACCGGCTGCTGCAAGGTGCCGAAGATGAGTCGCGCCACTGCCACCGACATGAAGATGAGGCCGATCGTGAACAGCACCTGCGCGAGCTCGTCGCTTCCATAGAGCCGCGCGTAGAGAATTTTCTCCAGCACGACGCTGGCGGCCGCCACCAGCAGAAAAGACAGCAGCAGCGCCAGCGGAAACGGAATCTGAAAACGCGACAGCGCGGCGACCAGGATATAGCCGCCAGCCATCGCGAACACGCCATGCGCCAGGTTTGTGAACCCCATCAAGCCCATCGTCACCGACAGGCCGACCGAGATCACATAGAGGATCATGCCGTACGCAACGCCGTGGAACGCCACGCTGACCAGGGAAGAAAGGAAAGAGTCCATGCACCATTACCCCGCGCACTCGACGAGCGCACGCGAAGCGTTCTGGCATTATTTCTTGTCGAACTCTTTCAACGGATCCTTGATCGCCGGGTTGATCACTTCCAACTCGACGTTGGCCAGTTTGCCGTCGACCTTGCGCACTTCACGCAGGTATTCGGGGTTGATGATGTCGCGGGTTTCCGGGTCGATCGAGATCGCACCGCGCGGACTGTTGGCGGTCTTGTAGGTTTTCCAGAAGTCGACGGTCTTCTGCGCATCGATAGTGCCGCCCTGCGCACGAATGGCGGCGTAAATGGCTTCCATACCGTCCCAAGCACCCACCGCCATAAAACCCGGAGTCAGGTTCTCGCCATATTCCTTCTTGAAGGCGGCGACGAAGGCCTTGTTGGCCGGCCGGTCGGCGGCCGCCGAGTAGTGATGCACGGTGGTCACGCCAATCGCCACATCGCCCATGCCGGCCAATTCCTCGTCGGTGGTGATGTCGCCGGTTCCGAGGTATTTGATGTTGGACTTGCCCATGTCCAGATCGCTGTAGGCTTTCATCATCGCCGCAGCTTGTTTGCCGGCCGGATTGAATGCAAACATCACATCCGGCTTGGCATCCTTGATGCGTTGCAGAAACGGCACAAAATCGGGGTTGGCAAACGGAATGCGTACGGTGCCAATAATTTCGCCGCCCGATTCCTTGAAGCCTCGGGTGAAACATCCTTCGGCCTCATGCCCTGGCGCGAAGTCACTGACCGCGACATACGCCTTCTTGTATTTTTTGCCGGCCCAAAGGCCGGCCGGGTAGGCGGCCTGGCACAAGGTAAACGAGATCCGTGCCATGTAGGGTGAATTCGCCAACAGCCTTGCGCCGGCGGCGTTCATGCTCATGACCGGAATTTTCGCCTCAGCCGAGAGCGGCGCGATGGCGGCCAGATTCGGCGTCCAGGTGATGCCGGTAATGATCTGCACCTTGTCGCGAACGATCAGTTCTTGCGCGATGCGCTTGGCCACGTCCGGATTGGCACCAGTGTCGTCGCGTTGAATCAGCTCGACCTTTACGCCCGCGGGCAATTTGTCGGCGTTCAGCTTCATGTAGAGCTTCGCGCCCTTGTCCATCTGGTCGCCCTGGGCGGCACCCGGGCCGCTGTAGGTAGCGATGAAGCCGATTTTGATGGTCTGCGCGAACAACGGCTGCGCCGCCAAGGTGCAAGCGATTGCAGCAGATAGAGCGAAATATTTCATGGCGTCTCCCCTCGAATTTTTGGTCTTTGATGCACAGAACCTAGCACAGAGCCTAGTATAGCGGCGCGGCTCACTCCAGATTTGATCGCTACCGACGTCTCGTATCCCTGGCCTATTTGAGAAATTCCGGCGAGATGAGGCGCGGCAGAAACAGCACCACCTCCGGCCAGATGACCAGCAATGCAAGCACGCCGAGCATCGGCAGCAACATGATATTGGTATCTTTGAGGGCATCCTTCATACGCATCCCGGCGACCGAGCACGCCACCGATAAAGTCAGTCCATAGGGCGGCGTGACCAGGCCAAAGGCCAGCGCAACGATGCTGATCATCGCGAAGTGCACCGGGTCCATGCCGGCTGACTTGGCCAGCGGCTCGAGGATCGGCGCACAAATGACGATCGCAGGAATCGAATCGAGAAACGTGCCCGCGACCAGGAACACCAGGACAATGAAGAAGCCGGTAGCCACGATGCCCATGCCCCACAGCGACACACCACTGAGCACGACCTCCGGGATCTTGTAATACGCGAGCATCCAGCCGAAGGCACTGGCGGTTCCGACACAGAAAAGCGCCACCCCAGCGAGCTTGCCGGTGTCGACCAACGCCGAATAAAGCCCTTTCAAATTGAGGTCACGGTAGACGACGAACGAGATGAACAGTGCGTACAGAACCGCGATGCAAGCCGACTCGGTAGCCGTGAACCAGCCGAATATCTTGCCGCCAATAATAATGCCCGGCGTCGCCAGCGCCGGGATCGACACCCACATGGACAGCATGAACTCGCGAAACGTCGCCCGTTTCGACATCGGGTAGCCGCGTGCCTTGGCGTAGGCATGCACCGTGGCCATTTGCGCCAGGCCCACCAGCAGGCCTGGAATGATGCCGGCCAGGAATAGCGCACCGATCGATACGGAGAGCAGCCCGCCCCACACGACCATCAGGATCGAGGGCGGGAAAATGTTTGACAGCACGGCGGACACGGCAGTAATAGCGACCGAAAAACTGTCGTCGTAACCTTCCTTGCGCTGTGCCTCGATGAAGATCTTCGACTGGCTGGCGGCATCCGCAGTTGCCGATCCAGACATGCCGGCGAAGAATACCGACAGCACCACGTTGACCTGGGCAAGTCCGCCTGGGAAGTGTCCGACCAGGGTACGCGATAACTTCAACAGCCGGTCGGTGGTACCGCCAGCGTTCATCAGGTTTGCCGTCAGCAGAAAGAACGGTACTGCCAACAAGATGAACGAGTTATAGGCGTTGAATGTTTCGCCCATCAGCGTCACAGTGTCGAGGCGCGGTTCGATGATCAGGATCGGAACGCAGGCCAGCCCGAGCGCAAACGCGATCGGCACACGCATGAACATCAGCAGGAAAAACGTGCCGAACAGGACCAGACTGGCCCAACCCGTCGATAACACAGAGCCGGTCATGCGATGCCTCTCGCCGCGTCGTCAGCCTTCGAAGACCGGTCCGAACCCATGACAATCCGGATGTCGTCAATCATTTGTTCACCGAGAAAAACGATCCAGGAAAAGCCGGCCACTGGCCAGGCCAGATGGATAGTCCATAACGGCAAGTCTCCCAGTTCGGAGTGGCGATTCCAGCCAAACTTCGTGAACTCGATACCGGCCCACACGAAAACGAAGGCGGTACCCAGCACGCCGCATTTTCCGAGCAACTTGCCAAATGCGTCCGCGCGCGGGCCCAGCTCCGGCCATACATCGCAGTCGAAATGGGCCGATTCACGAACCCCGATGATCGCTCCGAGCATGATGGTCCAGATGAAGACGAACCGGGCAAGTTCTTCAGTCCAGATGTAGGTCGGAACAAAGCTCGTATA
>JANORY010000626.1:0-4343 GCA_031415535.1 Burkholderiales bacterium
GGAGATGAGTTCGCAGACTATGCAAATGGCCGACCGCGACGAAGACTTTAATACGCGTTTGGCCTCTCTGCGCGGCTGGCAAATGGCGACCCAAAAAATCAAGCCGATCGCCCGGACTACTGCCGTACTCGATCTGAGTGCGATCGTGCGTGAAGCCAACTGCAAGACCGCACAACAGGCGGTTGATGTTCTGCTGGCGCGATTTCTGTCTGTCCCTGTGACCGCCGGCCAGCGCCAACGCCTGACCGAGTTTCTGACCAGCGAACTGGGCACGGATGACGTGCTGCGTGCGGCGACTTATCTCGAGGAACCTCTGCGCAATCTGCTGCACCTGATCCTGTCAATGCCAGACTACCAACTGGGTCAAACGGGCGATTCGTTGAACCAAGACTCCACTAAGAGTCATCTCTCATGAGACAGAGCCATGTCCAGATGCGTCGTGCCGTATTGCGACAGGCCGCCAGTTGGGCGACGTTCGGCGCTACCAGCGGAGTAACCCGCGGCGCAATCAGCGGAATAATCAGCGGAACAGCGGGCGGCTTTGGTCTGCCGCATGCGTTCGCACAATCGGGCTCGGGTACTGCCCAAACTGCGCTGGACATCGGCAAATCCAACCCGAACCGGATCTTGGTAGTGCTTGAGTTATCCGGCGGTAATGACGGGCTGAATACCCTGGTTCCGTACACCGACGACGCCTATTACCGGCATCGGCCAAAAATCGCTATTCGACCCGACAAACTGCGCAAGATTGATCAGCAATTTGGCTTTAATTCGAGCATGGCCGGCTTTGAGCGATTGTTCAAGGACGGCAACATGGCGGTGGTTCACGGCGTCGGCTAC
Organism: Burkholderiales bacterium; assembly: GCA_031415535.1. Lineage (GTDB taxonomy): Bacteria > Pseudomonadota > Gammaproteobacteria > Burkholderiales > Burkholderiaceae_E > JANLTP01. The sequence goes on from JANORY010000626.1 coordinate 841, forward strand.
GCACAACCGTCGTTTTCGCATTTCACCTCGATGGCGTACTGGCACACCGCTGCGCCGAACAGTGGCGAGGAGTACGGCTGGATGGGTCGGCTGGCGGACCAGATACATCCGACCGAAGTGGCCAATGCGATCATCAATATCGACGAAACGCAATCATTGGCGGTGCGGGCGCGTCGCCAGGTGCCGGTGGTCTTCAACGATCCGGATCGATTTACCCGTAAGGGCTTTTTTCAGGCGCGCGGGTTGCTCGATCGGATCGATGCTGCCGATGCCGGTTCGCCGGCTAGCGAAAATCGGTCGCGCCGATTTCTGCATGATGTCGCCCGTAGCGCGCAGGAATCCTCGCAACTGATCCGTGAAGCGTGCGCGAAATACAAGTCGCCGATCGACTACGGCATTGTGCCGCTCGATCTGCCGAAGATTGCCGCCTTGATCAGCGCGGGTCTGCCGACCCGGCTCTACTACACCTCGTTCCGGCACAATGCCTTCGATACCCACGTGCAGCAAGCCGATCTTCATCAGCGACTGCTCAGTTATGCCTCCGACTCGGTGTCGGGTTTCATGAAGGATATGCAACGTCTGGGCCGAGCCGACGACGTCGTGCTGATGGTCTTGTCCGAATTTGGCCGGCGAGTTCCCGAGAACACCGGCCTGGGCACCGACCATGGCACGGCCAACCATATGTATCTGATCGGCAAGCCGGTCAAGGGCGGGCACTTCGGCCAGCCACCCGATCTTTCCAAGCTCGACGAAGGTCAGAACATGCAGTTCACGACCGATTTCCGGCGGGTCTATGCCAGCGCCATTCAGGGCTGGTTTGGCATTCCAGACAGCACCGGCCCACTTGGCGGACGCTTTGACCCTCTGCCGATCTTTCAAACTTGACATCGACAGGCGGCTCGGGCCGTGCTGATTAGGACTTTGCCGGGCCAAGCGCCGACTCAGGATATGATTTGCGGTCTACGTTTGGAGTATGCGCATGTTGACCCTGCCCGGCCTGCAATTCGACCTCGGCGAAGACATCGCCCTGCTGCGTGATTCCCTGCAGCAATTCACTGCCGCCGAAATCACTCCGCTCGCGTATGAAATTGATCGCAGCGATCAATTCCCGATGCACCTGTGGCGCAAGCTGGGCGACATGGGCATCTTGGGCATTACGGTGGCCGAGGAATATGGCGGTGCCGGATTGGGCTATCTGGCCCACATCGTTGCGATGGAAGAAGTTTCGCGCGGTTCGGCTGCGGTGGGTTTGAGTTATGGCGCCCATTCGAACCTGTGCGTCAACCAGATCAACCGTAACGGCAGCGAGGAACAGAAGCGAAAATACCTGCCGAAACTGATTTCCGGCGAACACGTCGGTGCCTTGGCCATGTCCGAGCCGAATGCCGGCTCGGATGTCATCTCGATGAAGCTGCGTGCCGACTACAAAGGCGATCGTTGGGTACTCAACGGCACCAAAATGTGGATCACCAACGGCCCCGATGCCGATGTCATGGTCATCTATGCCAAGAACGATTTTGAAGCGGGCGCGCGTGGCGTCACCGCCTTTCTGGTTGAAAAGGGCTTCAAGGGGTTTTCGGTAGCCCAGAAACTCGACAAGCTGGGCATGCGCGGCAGCCATACCGGTGAGTTGGTGTTCGAGGACTGCGAAGTGCCGGCCGAAAATGTGTTGGGCGGCCTGGGTTTCGGCGCACGCGTGCTGATGAGCGGGCTTGACTTCGAGCGCGCCGTTTTGTCGGGCGGGCCGCTGGGCATCATGTCAGCCTGCATGGATGTCGCTGTGCCGTATGTTCACGAGCGCAAACAGTTCGGCCAGCCGATTGGCGAATTCCAGCTCATGCAGGGCAAGCTGGCCGACATGTACACGACCATGATGGCCACCCGCGCCTATGTCTACGAAGTCGGCAAACAGTGCGATCGCAGCCGCGACGGCAAGGTCGATGTCCGCACGCTGCGCAAAGACGCCGCAGGTGCCATCCTCTATGCCGCCGAAAAAGCCACCTGGATGGCCGGTGAGGCGATTCAATGCTTAGGCGGCAATGGCTACATTAATGAATATCCGACCGGCCGCCTCTGGCGTGATGCGAAGCTTTACGAGATTGGCGCCGGCACCTCGGAGATTCGCCGGATGCTGATCGGGCGTGAACTGTTTTCGGAAACGATGTAGTCACATGCCGGTTACCTCCGCTCGGGCAACGACCCTGGCCGCTGCGATCCTCGCCGGGTTTGATCGCCACTACGCACTGTTTCGCTACAACTCACAGCAAGCCAAGGCCCGTTTCGAGGCGGCCGATTGGCATGGCATACGCAGGCTGGCGCGCGAACGCATCGCGTTTTATGATCAACGCGTGGCCGAAGCGATGGCACGCATTCAAGAAGAACACAGCGATCATGAGTTGACCGGCAGCAGCAGCGAGGAGCTCTGGCAACAGGTCAAGCGCCACTACGTGGGATTGCTGGCCGACCACAAGCAGCCCGAACTGGCCGAGACCTTCTTTAATTCGGTCACCACCAAAATCTTGCACCGCACCTATTTTCATAACGCGTTCATGTTTGTGCGGCCGGCGGTTTCAACCGAATACCTGGACGCGGTGCCACCGTCCTACACGGTGTATTACCCGGCCCGCGAAGGCTGGTTAGCGAGCTTTCAAAAGATGGTCATCGATATTGGCCTGGCCTGTCCGTTCTTCGATATTGATCGCGACCTGAACCTGGTGTTGGATGCCACCCGTCGCTATATACCGAAAAATCTTTCGGCAACCGGCGACTGTCAAATTCAGGTGCTGCGCACGCTGTTCTTTCGCAACAAGGGCTGTTACCTGATTGGGCGGGTCATCAACGAAGGTGAAATCCTGCCGATGGCGGTACCGATCATGCTCGATGACAACGGCCGCGCCTTTCTCGACACCATCTTGTTCGGCAGCGAGCGGATTGAGGCGCTGTTCAATTTTGCGCGCGCCTACTTCATGGTCGACATGGATGTGCCCGCCGCCTATGTTCGCTTCCTGAGTTCACTAATGCCGACCAAACCGGACTCGGAGCTTTACACGATGCTGGGCCTGCACAAGCAGGGCAAGACGGCGTTCTATCGCGACCTGTTGCATCATCTTCGTCATTCGCATGACCGCTTTATCATCGCGCCAGGCATCAAGGGTTTGGTCATGCTGGTGTTCACCTTGCCGTCGTTTCCGTATGTATTTAAAGTCATCAAGGACAAACGCAGCAAGGACGTGTCGCGCGAGTTTGTTCAAGCGCAATACCAGTTGGTCAAGTTTCATGATCGGGTCGGGCGTATGGCAGACACTTGGGAGTATTCCGACGTGCCGTTCCCGAAGACGCGGCTCGACCCAGCGCTAGTAGCCGAGTTGCGCGAGTTTTTGCCCTCGCAACTGGAAGAAGATGACGATTCAGTGATCATCAAACATCTGTACATCGAGCGGCGCATGGTGCCCCTGAATATGTACATCGAGCAGGCTACGCCGGACGAGCGCGAGCACTCGATC
>JANORY010000627.1:0-1310 GCA_031415535.1 Burkholderiales bacterium
TCGTCGCCATGGAACAGCGCAATCACCGGCTGGTTGCTGGGGCTGAACAGTTCGGCCTGATCGTCGCCGATGATGATGATGACGTCCGGGTTGGCCGCCGTCAGGGTATCTGCCAGGCGGTCGAGCGCGGCGCTGCAAGCTTGCGCCTTGCGGTCCAGAGTTTCGAGGGTGACGACTGCTTCGTATCGAGGTCCGACCTCGGCCAGCAGCTCGGCGTAGTTGAGCCAGCGCCCATCCGAGAGATTAAGCTTTGGGTTGGCATAGTCCACCGCTGCCCGATGCGCCCACTGTGCGCTGTCGAGGGTCAGCAAGGGTGTGTGCGAGGCGCCCAGGCCGAGAACGATACGTGCCATGGTCGTTCAGTCAGAACTACCGACGACTGCGATTGCCTCGAGTTGCAACCACATACCACCTTGCAGATCGTAGATTTGGGTGTGTCGGGCCGGACGGTCGTGCGGATCCGGAAAGTGCTTGAGCCACTCGACATTGACCGATTCGCGCACTGTGTTGTCCTTGACATAGACCGTGACCCGACCGACGTCCGCAAGGCTCCCGCCGCCCAACTCGACCAAGGTTTTCAAATTCGCAAACGCGAACCGGGCCTGCGAGGCCGCATCGGCCGGCAGCTTGTCGGTTGCCGGATCCTTGCCCATGATTCCGGATGAAAAAATAACATTACCCACTCGCGCGCCCATGGGTATCGGCGCGGCACCGTGGGTCACGCCTGGAACTTCGAGTGATCGAGGTCTACGCTTCGTCATGAAGGGCTTTCTTTTGAATACTTCAGGGGATTCAAAGCGGTAATAACTGAGCCATTGCTGGCGCGCGTAAGCTACCAAATCAAACTATATCAGCCATCCCTGCGTTAATGCGCGCCTATTCTTAACCCGGAAAGTCTCTTGGGTCCTCCGCTCAATTACTTTCCTCTTGCGTGAGTCGCAGCAATGAATGTCGGATGGCTTGCGTACTCGCGATTCAGTTACCCTTGAGAGAACACTCGCAACTCGGCTTCGAGATCTACTTCGGGGTCGATCATGCTGTAACCTTGTCTGCCGAGATGCGACAGATAATCGGCATAGGCCATCGAGGCTAGTTTGGCGCCGGCACCCACCGATAACTCGCCTGCGAATACCAGCTTATCGGCCAGTGCGACGTTGACCCCGACCGAAAGCACGGTCTCGTCGAATGGTACGGCTATGAACGGCGGCTGGCCGAATCTAGACACGATCGAACGCTTGCATGGAGTACCTCCAACTAAAGTGATGTCATCATCTGTGGGCGAATTCAAGCAGATAAACTAGATTGGTTTG
>JANORY010000628.1:0-1443 GCA_031415535.1 Burkholderiales bacterium
ACTGACAGACCCGGCTGCGCTACTGACAGACTCGGTTGCGCTACTGTCGCTCGCCTCTGACATCTTGCTGTTCTTGCGGTCTTTGCTATTTTTGCGCTGGTTTCCGTTCTTGCCGTTCCGTGCCCTGCCATCGCCGGGCAGCTCGCCGGCCGGGGTTTCCAGCCAGCGTTCCTCCTCGCCGGTTTGTTCGCCGTCGAAGCCTTCAATCTCGACGCCGGTGCCGTAACAAGCCCTGCACCAACCGAGTTTGGAGTTAAACGAAAACAGACGCGGATCCAGATCGGCAAAGCTGGTAGCACAAGCAGGGCAGGTACGGCGGGTTGAATAGATCTTCGACTCGAGTCGAACACCAGCGCCGGTTTTATCACCGGCTTGGATCGCCTGCTCAAGCCCATACAGCCCGGTTGCTACCAGCACTGTGCCCTTGCCATAGTCGAGTGCCTGGGTTAACAGCCGCCGTAACAGCGCTTCGTTTTCAGGCGTGACGATCAGATCGCCGATCGGCAGATCGATATCATGCTCGATGTAACGATCGATCCTCGGAAACGGCTCGGTGGTGATAAATTTCTGATCAATCCGAAGATGGCTGAAGCCCTTGGCGTGGGCCCATTTGGCCAGATCGGTGTAGACACCCTTGCGGGCCACCACAAGCGGAGCCAGTAAACCCACTCGTTCACCACGATAGTCGCGCATCAGCGCGGCCACCAGCGTGTCGTAGGATTGCGGCTCGATGGCGATATTGCAATCCGGACAATATTGTTTGCCGAGCTTGACATACAGCAAGCGCAGAAAGTGATAGATCTCGGTCTGCGTGGCGACGGTACTCTTGCGGCCACCGCGACTGCTGCGCTGTTCAATCGCCACGGTCGGTGGGATGCCAAAAATTCCATCCACGTCCGGGCGCGACGAAGGCTGCACGAACTGCCGGGCATAAGCGTTCAAGGATTCGAGATAGCGCCGTTGTCCCTCACCGAAAATCACATCGAATGCCAAGGTCGATTTACCGCTGCCCGAAACGCCGGTGATCACCGTCAATTGATTGCGCGGCACCTCGACATCGATATTCTTCAGGTTGTGCTCACGTGCCTTGTGCACAAAAATCGCGTTCGAGGCGCGATCGCGGGCGGCCGATTGCAGCGCCTTGGATTGCTCCGATGCGTAGACCGCGGACGGCTCGCGTACGGTACGAACGCTGTGCAGATCAATCTGGTATTGCCGCAAGGCCTGGCCGGTGTGCGATTCCGGCGCGAGCATAACCTCGGCCGGGGTGCCGCTGGTGACGATACGTCCGCCACCGTCACCACCTTCCGGACCCAGATCAATAATCCAGTCGGACGCATTGATGACATCGAGATTGTGTTCAATCAGCAATACCGAATGGCCGGCAGCCACCAGCTTGCGCATGGCTTTCAGCAGTCTGGCGATATCGTCAAAATGCAGGCC
>JANORY010000629.1:0-1115 GCA_031415535.1 Burkholderiales bacterium
CGCTGACAAGCTGGTGGTCTCGGCTGATGCCGGCGGTGCCAGCCTTTTTTTGGTCGACGCAAAAGCACCTGGAGTGACGATCAGCGGCTATCGGACTGTCGATGGACAGCGCGCTGCTGATCTGCACTTCAAGGCGGTCAAACTGGGCACCGAGGCCTTGCTCGGCAAGGCTGGCGAGGCAGCGCCACTAATTGACGAGGCGATCGATTTCGCGACTGCCTTGTTGTGTGCCGATGCGGTCGGCGCGATGAAATACGCCAACGATGCAACGCTCGAGTATCTGAAGACCCGCAAACAGTTTGGCGTGCCGATCGGCTCGTTCCAGGTCTTGCAACATCGGATTGTCGAGATGTACATCGCCTGTGAGCAATCGCGTTCCATGGCGATTTTGGCCGCTACGCGGGTCGATACCGCGACCGACGCCGTCGAGCGCCGCAAGGCGGTCTCGATGGCGAAGATCAAGATCGCCGATGCCGCGCGTCAGATCAGCCAGGAAGCCATTCAATTACACGGCGGCATGGGCATGACTGAGGAGATGAAGGTGTCGCATACCTTTCGCAGGCTGACCATGATCGCGCAACGTTTTGGTGATGCCGATCATCATCTTGAGCGGTATGCGGCGATCGGCTAGTACAACAATCAGTAGTATAATTTCAGGTTATATTGCTACTATAGGTTATTGTGCTTGCTACCAAGTTGTCGATTTCGCTGGATCCACAATCGCTTGATTTGCTGAATCAGGTACAGACGTCCTATCGTTGTGCCAACCGTTCACAGGCAGTGGCGCGGGCGCTTCAATTGTTCAAGGAAGTAACCGAACAGCGCGAGCTTGAGCGCGCTTACGCCGCGAGTGGCGCTCAGGATCTGGTCATGGATTCGCAGTTCAAGCGAGCGCACAACGATGGCTTGGCCGATGAAACGTGGTGATATTTACTTCGCTTCGCTTGACCCGACTGTGGGTTCAGAAATCAAGAAAACCAGACCAGTTTTGATCGTCAGCAACGACGCTGCAAACAAAGCCGCATCGGTACTGACGGTAGTTCCATTGTCTTCCCAACTCGCGAGCGTTTTTCCTTTTGATGTGTTGCTCAGGTTCAGGTATACAGGCTTGAGCA
>JANORY010000630.1:0-7465 GCA_031415535.1 Burkholderiales bacterium
GCCCGCCGGCAGCAAACGGCACCACCAGCGTTATGGGTTTGGTCGGAAAAGCCTGTGCCTGAGCCGGCGGCGTTGAAACGACACCTGCCAGGGCGACTGCGGCGAGCGCCATCGCCAAAACACCGCGCCGCGTAGCGCGCGCTTGCACCGATTGCCCAGCTTGCTCGTTTCTAGGGATTTGATTCATTTCGTCTCCGTTAAGACAACTCGATTAGGTCGGGCTCGGCTTGCCAGCCGCTTTTTCTGGTCGCGTATTTTGCCACCGAATCGGGAAAATTGCGCGACGCTTGAAAGCCTTAAACGCAAGCGTCCGGTTAGCGGCTGACCCGATTCGGCAATAAAGAAGTTCGACATTCAGTGTGAACCGTTTGCTAGACTGACTTGAAACTCTGGCCAACCCTCTTAGCCAACCGACTTTGCCAACCCGCCTTGGATTTTTAGCAAATGATTGATCTGCGCAGCTACACCGACACCCCACCCACCGACGCCATGCGCGCCGTCTTGGCGCGCGCGCCGGTCGGCGACATGCAATATGGCGACGACCCGAGCCTGAACGCACTCGAAGCACGGGTGGCCGACCTGTTAGGCAAAGAAGCCGCCCTGTGGCTGCCCTCTGGCACGATGGCCAACCAAGTTGCGCTGCGGGTGCTGACGCGGCCAGGCGACGATGTCATGGTCGGCAGCGAAGCACATTCGGTCTGGCATGAAGCCGGCGGCTCGGCCGCCAACGCCGGCGTGCAATTCACCGAGATCGGCAGCCGCGGCCTCTTTACTGCGGCCGACGTGCGCCGGCATGCAAAACCACGTAATCAACCGGTGTTGCCGATTCCCGGCACCACCTTGGTGCAGCTTGAGAATACCCATAATCGGCATGGTGGACTGGTCTGGGATCAGGCCGAGATCGATGCCATCGGCATTGCGGCGCGCGAGTTGGGCATTTCGTACTACCTCGACGGCGCGCGCCTGTGGAACGCGGCGATAGCCTCCGGCCAGACGCCAGCGCGAATCTGCGCACCGTTCGACCTGCTGATGGTGGCGTTTTCGAAAGGCCTGGGTGCACCGGCCGGTTCAATGCTGGCCGGACGCAAGGAGCTGATCCAGGCGTCGATCCGGCACCGCCGCATGCTTGGCGGCGCGATGCGCCAGGTGGGCATGTTCGCGGCGGCCTGCGACTTCGGATTGACGCATCACTATGAACGCCTCGCCGAAGATCACGAGCATGCGCGCCTGATTGCGCAACGCCTGGCGCAGGTGCCTGGTGTTCGGATGGCCAGCGAAACAATCGCCACCAATATCGTGGTGTTCGAGCTCGACGGTGCCAAGTTAAACGCGACCGAACTGATGGCGGCGGCCAAAGCGCGATCAATACTGATTAACGCGCTCGGACCGACCAAGATGCGGCTACTGACGCATCTCGACGTGAATCGGGCGCAATGCCAGCAAGCCGCCGAGACGCTGGCTGAACTGCTCGGTTAGAAACAGAGTCTCGGACCGATGGCCGTGAAAACATCGAGTTGTGCGGAGTCCATGACCGACCCATCATCGAAGGCCTTGTATTATTCCAACGGCAAACTGAGTCACTTCGTCGATGACGCCGGGGGAAACTTTCGCAATGAAGCTCGTATTGCGTTGTCGCCAATCCAGACTTTTCGCTTGATCGGCCAGGACATAACTTTGCTTGGGTAAAAGGGTCGGCGGCAACACGACAATAAACGGGTACGGCTTATGCTGAGAAGTGATCGGACAGATGATCAATAACGAAGTTCGCCGGTTGTATTCTCTATCGGAAAGCACAATCGCCGGTCGCCTTCCGGCTTGCTCATGACCCGCTCGAGGATCAAAGTCAATCCAAATAATATCGCCTCGATGCGGGACGTAGACACCTGTCACCATGTAACGTTTTCGTTCCCGCGAGAGACTCCGGTACTGACCGCTTCGTATTGATTTTCCGGTGTGATTTGCTTATAGAGCGCGCCAAAATCAAGCTCTTTGCGGACACCCTCAATAATCACTCGACCTTTACGGGTGACACTAACCTCCACCGAATCACCTTCAGTGAGGTTCGCTTGTTCGATAATGTGAGCCGGCAGTCTCACCGCGAGACTATTGCCCCATTTTGACAAAGTGACGGCCATCATTTTTCCTTTAATCTATGTATCTACATTGTAGATTAAATAGAAACGCCCGAAAAGTCAAACATTGGTGTGGCTGATCCAAAGTTGACTAGTTTCGGCAGGCTCGACCGAATCGTGATCGATCACGCTCGAGCATAGGATCTTTAAACACTGTTTTACCGCCCGATGTTATTCTTTATCCGGCACAGCCTTGCGCCAAACCGAGCGCCGGAGACAGAACATGACGACGGATACGATCCGTGTTTTACCCCATTCGGCTGCGGTTGGCGCCTTCATTGAAGGTGTCGACCTTTCCAATCCACCGTCCGACGAAGTGATGAAGGAAATGCGCGCCGCGCTTCGTGATCATGGCGTGATCTTCATTCCCGGACAGAAGCTGACTCCGGAACAACACCTGGCGTTTGCCCGCCGTTGGGCAGATATCGACGTCAATCGCTTTTTCACACCGGTTCCGGGTCATCCCGAGATCGCCGAGGTTCGCAAGGAACCCGGTCAGGTCACGAACATCGGCGGTGGTTGGCACACCGATCACAGTTATGACCTGGAACCGGCAATGGGTTCAATCCTGCTGGCTCGTGAGTTGCCAGCACAGGGTGGCGACACCTTGTTCGCCAGCATGGCCGCCGCGTTTGACGCGCTGTCCGCTGGACTAAAGCGCACGTTGCGGGGTTTGTCCGCGGTACATTCCAGCCAACATGTATTCGGCGCTGCGGGCAGTTATTCAAAGAATGCAGAGATCAAGACACGAATCGGTAACGCGGAGAAAGTCACGCCCGATGTTGTTCATCGGGTCGTGATCCAACTTCCAGAATCGGGCCGCGAGGTGTTATACGTCAACTCGGGCTTCACAGTGCGTTTTGAGGATTGGACGATAAAGGAAAGTGAGCCTTTGTTGCAGTATCTCTATCAGCACGCCAGCCAGCCGGAATTCACCTGCCGCTTTCAATGGACCGAAGGTGCAATTGCGTTCTGGGATAACCGTTCAACCTGGCACTATGCGCTGAATGATTACCACGGTAATCGCAGGCTCATGCACAGGATCACGGTTCGAGGTTCGGCGATTGCCGGATCGCATTCGCTGAACCAGACAAGCGCGACCGCCTGAAACCTCGCGATGCATTTGTGCCGTCGAAACGTGCTGTCGATACTACTGCTCGCACCCGCGCTGACAGGCAACGGGTGGGCGCAGCAAGATGCCCTGCAAAAGGCCATGCAGCGAGCTCGAAGCCTGCGTGATCAAGCGCTTCAAGCCGGCGATCAGGGCTACGGCGCGGTAGTGTTACGCGGCGATCAGATCATCGGTGAAGCGCCGAGTCGAGTTGTCTTTGCCAACGACCCGACCGCGCACGCCGAGATGGAGGCGATCCGCGATGCCGCCCGCCGCTTGCGCAGCCGAGACCTGTCGGGCTGCATTCTGGTTTCGACCTCACGCCCATGTCGAATGTGCGAGGCCGCAGCGAGCTGGGCCAGGATCACTCGAATGATTCATGGTGATGCACTAACTGATGCCGGAGCGCCCTCTTGAACCGGCGTCAGATGCTGTGCTGGACGGCGCTGGCGGCAACGCCCGTGCTGGCTTCCGAGGAAAGCCTGATCGCCGCCGCCGAACGCGGTGATACAACAACGCTGGCGAAACTGCTGGACACCGGCGCCAATATAAACGCCCGTGACCCGCGCGGCCGGAACGCGGTACTGGCCGCAACCCAGGGCGGACATCTGGCTGCGGCTCGATTGCTGATTGAACGCGGTGCTGACGTTAATGCGCAGGACCACATCCGCGACAGCGCCTTCCTGCTGGCAGGCGCCAGAGGACACACCGAAATCGCACGTCTGGCGATTGCCGCCGGCGCGAATTTGAAGAGCATGAATCGATATGGCGGCACGGCACTGATTCCGGCCTGCCACTATGGGCATGTCGAAACGGTTCGCCTGCTCCTCGGCGCAGGTGTGGCCATCGATCATGTCAACGACCTCGGGTGGACTGCTTTGCTGGAGGCCGTGATTCTGGGCGATGGCAGCCCCAAATACGTTCAAATTGTGCAACTGCTGATCGCCCAGCGCGCCAGCCTTAACCTCGCCGACCGGCAAGGGGTCACTGCGCTGGCACATGCGCAGCAGCGCAATCAAACGGCGATTGTCGAGTTGCTCAAGAATGCTGGCGCCGAGGGCCTCAAGCCTCGACCTTGAACGGGTTAACTGCTGACAGCACTTCACCGTCAGAATGTGCCTTGGTCACGGCGATCCAATGTGTTGCGGCCGGCCGAAATTTGACAATCAAATCCTTTGCGAAGTTCCACCACCAGCTTTGGTCACAATTCCAGCGAACAACCAATCGAATCACTGCGCCAGTTGAATCGCTACGGAATGTCGGTCAGACCGACGGGTATTGGCGATTAAATCTGCTTTTTTATGGTGTAATTTGCACCACCATATGGTGTAATTTGCACCATATGGTGCTATAAATTAGGCATGTTTCGCCGCCATCTAACCCGGAATATCGCCGAGTCGCTGCAAGACACTCCGGTCGTCCTTTTACACGGCGCTCGCCAGACCGGCAAGAGCACTTTAATGCGCGGTTTGGCGGATGCGGGTTCACGTTACCTGACCCTCGACGACGCCGCCACCCTGTCAGCTGTCCGCCAGGACCCGGCCGGCTTTTTGGCGGCGAACCACGGCCGACTATTGATCGACGAGGTACAACGAGCGCCCGATCTATTCGTGGCAATCAAGCACGAGGTTGACCTCGCGCGACTGAACGGCGATCGAGCCGGCGGGCGCTTCCTCCTCAGTGGCTCCGCCAATGTGCTGTTGTTACCGAGGTTGGCGGACTCGCTCGCCGGTCGAATGGAGATTCACACCCTGTGGCCCTTGTCGCAATCGGAAATGCTGATCAGCGAACCGCAACAGCCGGTCAATATTGTCGATGCATTGTTTGGCCGCGAAGCCCAGCCGGGCGGCATCCGTTTTGATGCGACCGACCGCCAGCAATTACTTGCTCAACTACTGGCCGGTGGTTACCCGGAAGTGGTGGCACGCACGAACGAAAGGCGTCGAACCGCCTGGTTCGAAGCTTACCTGGAAACGATTTTGCAGCGCGACGTGCGCGACCTCGCGCAGATCGACCGACTGGTTCAGTTACCGCAACTCTTGCAATCCTTGGCTCATCGGGCAACCGGCCTGTTGAACACGGCCGATGTGTCCCGAACATCAGGCTTGCCGCAAACGACTTTGAGGCGTTATTTGCACCTGCTGCAAACGGTTTTCTTGATTACGCCCTTGCCTGCTTGGGCGCCGAGACAGAGTCATCGGGCTCAAAAGACGCCGAAACTTTTCTTTAGCGACTGTGGCTTGTTGGCGCACTTGCTCGGGATGACGACCCAGTCGATCGCCACAACGCTTGGACTTCCCGGCCCGCTGTTGGAAACCTTTGTGCACTCGGAATTGCAGAAGCATCTCGCCTGGGCCGACACTCGATGCGAACTGATGCACTACCGCACTTCCAGCGGCGCTGAAGTTGATTTCGTTTTGCAGGATCACCAAGGTCGGATCGTAGGCTTGGAAGTCAAGGCTAACGCGCGGGCCAGTGCCGACGACTTCAAAGGTTTGCGGCATTTAAGGGCACTGTTGGGCGATCAGTTCTATCGAGGTGTGGTGTTACACGCTGGAATCGAGTCGGTTGCGTTTGATCCGCAGTTGGCGTCGATACCGATCGGCGCGCTCTGGGCCGGTGCGGAACCCTGAGACGGCGGTCGTCATCTGCAACCTGCCCGCATAGCGCCACGCAACCCGCTCAGCGTCGATTCACAACCGCCATCGGCTGGCCGACGCCGCGCGGTACAGATCAAGCAGCCGCAGGTCGGCGGCCGCCCAGGCCAAGCCCAGGACTATCCGAATCGGCCGTTCCGCGTGATTGTGCCCTTGACACCCGGTTCGGCCCCGACGTCGACATCGACGCCTGCGGCATCATGGCCGAAGTGTCGGTATTACCCGCAGGGTTCGTTCCAGATCGTTGGTGTCCAGCGCCAGCCATGCATCTGTGAGGAACACGGTGAGTCCTGCTTGGCGTTCCTTGGCATGCCCCAGCGCTTTGGCCAACAAGCTCTTGGGCAGCAGGGCCGGATTGGCGATCTGCCGATCGACCCACTCGAAGATCGCTTTGACGATCGGCGCACTGCGCTCGCCACGGGTCTTCAGGATCGCCGCCGCATCGGCGGTCCGCTCGTTTAACTCGCGCTCGATCGCATACAGTGCTCGAATCATTTCGAGTATCTCACCGATCGCCTGCGGCTCACTGCCCTCGGCCTGTTTCCGGATCAACTCTCCATCGGCTCGCCTGAACTCCCAGGTCAGGCTAGCCAGGACGCTCTCTGACCCGAAACTGACGAGCTCGAGATTGACTCGTGTAGGAGGTGAAGAACGCTTCGATGGTTTTGGTCGTTCGCAGGTCGGTCACGGATATTCCAATCGATTTGAATCAGCCGAGCGCAAACACTGCATCCCACCGAGCGATGCGCGCTGCGCGCATGATCCAGAATTCCGATCCCCGCCCGATTTTTTGCTCGCCAGAAGCAACGTCTCGCCAGGTATTCACGTACTCGACGCCGAGGAAGTTCCCGCTGATGCTGCGCAGGCGCTTGTCGCACCGATACGGCGCAGGGTAAAACCTGAAACCCGCAGTCATGAATTTCCTGAGTGCTTCGCGCCCGACCACTTCAGGGCCGCAGTTGAATCGCACCACACAATCGTCGGTGAATCCGTCGCAGAACCGTTCGACGTCACGGCTTGTGGTGACCTGTGCCAACCGTTCGACCAGGGCTCGTGCGTCCGATACCGAGATGACGGACACACCTTCGGCCAGAACGGTATCGTCGGTTACATCGACAAGTGCAAATTGAGGCATGGCGACTCCTGAGTGCAATGCTGTTTCTGCAGTCGTCCGGGTCGGGCAATCGGTCTGACGCCGCGGCTAACTGGATACGACCGCATCCCATCGAGCGATTCTTTGCTGGTCAAGAATCCAGAATTCGGAACCACGCGACTGCTTTTCAGTGCCACTCGCGGGATCGATCCAGGTGTTGAGCCATTCGACGCTGATCACCGAGGCGCCCTCAGCCAGTACTGCGTCGTCCGTATGGTCAATAAGATCGAATTGCGGCATCTCAAACTCCATTCGAGATGGTTGAAAAAGTCAGTTGCGGGTTTTGCCCGACACATAGCACGGCGAAATCGATGTAACGAGGCTCGCGATCGACACCAGTCACCTGGCCCCTTGGCAAGTAGCGTGAGATGGTCCTCGAAACGTGTCCCGATCCGCAGCCGACATCGAGCAC
>JANORY010000631.1:0-3312 GCA_031415535.1 Burkholderiales bacterium
TCTGAACCCACTTCTCGGTGCTGCTTCGTCGATACCAGCACTTACTTTGACATGTCGTGCCCGATTGCGCCAGCACGACAGTGCTCCGATCGCATGGCTTCGATCGTGACAAGCCGCCAACGACGTCGAGCGCGTACTAACTCTTAAATAGCAATAAGTTTAGCGGACAGATTTAGTGGCAATTGAGGTGTATTTCTGGAAATCATCGGTTTATAGGCGAAATTTCGCTATCGGGTATATCGGCAATTTTTAGCAGGCCTACTGTCGGGCTATCCCACCCATATTTGAGCAGATTCTCTCCAACGTTACCGGCTTCGAGGGGAGTTCGGTTGGTGAAATATTCACCAAAATCGCAGTTCCCCGAACGCCATTGCTCGGCAGGCCTACCTTCGGCTTAGTGCAGGAACAATCTCCATTCCGACTCACAACTTGCGCGTGCCCGTGCCGAGGCTGCCAGACCCCACCTATTTCTTAGCCTTCGCAGCGTCCCGCATCGCACGTCCCTGCTCCTTGGTAATACCCAAGGTCAAATGAATCGGGCCGGGGGTGTCCGGCTCCCAGGAATGTCGCGGGCCGATGGTGATACCACCATCGACGGTGATGTGTGTTCCGGTTACGAAGCTTGCGGCGTCTGACGCCAGAAACAGGACCGCTTCGGCGATATCGCGCGGTTGGCCCGAGCGACCTATCGGATTGGCCAGGCCGCTGCGCTCGGCGACCACCGCTGCGAGTTTTTTCGATGCTTCAATATCCATACCAAAGCCGTTGCCAAAGATGCTGGTCGCGATGTAGCCAGGCACAACCGCATTGATGCGGATGCGGTGCGCCGATAGTTCAGTCGCAGCCAAGCGCGTGTAATGCAGTACCGCCGCCTTGGCAACCGAGTAGGCAATCGGCGCGTAACCGGCCTGCAACCCGGAGATCGAGGACGTATTGATGATCGAACCGCCGCCTCGGCGCTTCATGTGCGGGGTTGCGTAAGAACTGCCCGCCGCCACGGCGCGCAGCAGCAGCGCGTGCGTCATGTCCCAGCCATCCGCGTCCCAGTCCTCGACGCCGGCCGGACTGCCACCGCGACCGGCGTTATTGAACAGGATGTCAAGACCGCCGAACTGCGAAGCAGCCCTATCGATGGCCGCCTTTATTTCGAGTGGCTGGGTTACATCACAACGCACAAAGTGCACCGCACCCGGAAATTGCTGCTCCAGGTCGTGGCCTGCCTCCTCTTGCAGATCGGCTGCAATCACCCGAGCGCCCTCTGCAACAAACAAGCCGAGGGTAGCCAGGCCAATGCCTGAGGCGGCACCGGTAATCACGGCAACTTTATCTTTAAGACGATCATTCACAATGTGGCTCCGGTTCGCAGGTGATGACAACTACAACATCATAGGTGATCACGCTGCGAACCGTATCGCCTCAGCTTCTCACCAGTTCAAAACCCTCGTCTAGCCAACCCGTCACGCCGCCAATCATCAACTTGACCGGTCGGCCCAGTCTGGCCAATCGAATCGCTCCTTTGTGAGCGCCATTGCAATGTGGCCCTGCGCAATACACAACAAAAACTGTGCCCTCAGGATAGGGCGTCAGTTTGGCGCTGACGATCTTGCCGTGCGGCAGATTGACAGCGCCTGCGATATGGCCTTGATCGAACAGCACCTGGTTGCGAACGTCCAGCAGGACGAAGTCCATATGACCCGAGTTGATGCTGTCGTGCACGTCCCAGCAGTCGGTTTCAAAGCGCAGCGCGGATTCGAAATGATTCTTGATCGCGCTGACACCATCGTTTTGCCTGGGTGGCGCAACGCGTATGAGCCGCCGCCCGAATTGCTGATCCGGAAACTGCGGGCCGCGTATCAACGCGGCGCGAGAATCTGCTCGTTATGCTCTGGTGTCTTTTTGCTGGCAGCGGCGGGGCTGCTCGACGGCAAGTCCGCCACCACCCACTGGCGCTATGAGCAACTTCTGAAGGAGCGCTTTCCGAACATCAAGCTCAAGATTAACACGCTGTATGTTGATGAAGGTCAGATCCTGACGGCAGCCGGCTCGGCGGCAGGGCTGGATATGTTGCTGTACTTGGTGAAGCGCGACCATGGTGCCCGAATCGCCAACCAGGTAGCCCAAAGATTAGTCGTCGCCACACATCGAGTGGGTGACCAGGCGCAGTTTGTTCCACGCCCCATGCCTGCGGACGAATCTGCGCGGCTTTCCAAGCTGATGGATTGGGTGCGTACGCATCTTGCCGCGCGGCACAACTTGTTGACTCTCGCCAAAAAGGCCGCCATGAGTCAACGCACCTTGCAACGACACTTTATACAGGCAATGGGTCTTTCCCCGCTCGAATAATTGATCTGCGGCGTAACGCCGGTCGCCTATCGAAGGCAGTTTGGCGTTCAAAGCAACTGACTCATTTTTTTCGCAGCCGCCTTTAATGCCGGCAGCTTCTCCAAAGCGTCGCTGATCGACATTCGAGCAGTCGGTGCATGTACCGCAATCGCGGCACGCATCGCGCCGACGTCATCGAGAACCGGCACCGCAACCGCAACCAGACCGGTCATGAACTCCTCGCGATCGGTGGAGTAACCGCGATCCAGAATAAGCTTGCATTCGCGGCTCAAAGCCTCCGGCTTGATCAAGGAGTTTTTCGTCAAGGCCTGTAAAGGCAATGCCTTTAGCAGCGCGTCGCGCTGCGGTTTCGGCATCATCGCGAGAAATAGTTTTCCGCTGGCCGTACAGTGCAGCGGCACGTGCGTGCCAATCGGCAAATGCAGGCGCAAGGGCCAATTTGCTTCGACCCGGTCGAGATAAAGCACCTGCGCACCATCCAGAGTCGTGAAGTTGCAGGTTTCCGTAACTTCATGCACCAAGGCATCCAGAATCGCATGCCGCTGGCCGCGCTCAAGGCCGTTGTTCAAGGTGTCGAAGGCGAGCGCCCGAAGGGCCGTACCGACACTGTAGAAGCGTTGATCGACATCTCGGGACAAAAATGCGCTCTCCACCAGTTGGGTACACAAGCGGTGGGCGGTGCCCTTCGGAATATCAAGCCGCGACGCAATTTCGGCCAACGCCAACGCGCGACCTTCCCTGGCCAAAAGTGCCAGGATACGCAAGCTGCGTTGCGACGATGAAGCCGGTGAGTCCTTATTCAAAATCGATTCCGTTGAATGCCTTGATGAGCGTTGCCTGACGCAGCTTAACCAAAGGCTACGAGCATTACCCGAGTGAATTCTTGCTATCCTTTTCACAAACAGTTAGCATCAATTTTATGGAACACAATGTTCCGTAAAAAGAAATCCTGAAGTCATCAGGAACAAC
>JANORY010000632.1:0-11074 GCA_031415535.1 Burkholderiales bacterium
TTAAATCCGCATCGCCGCGACATCTGGGTTTTTCCGGTATTCAGCGCGAAATCAGGATTGCTGGCGAATTGATGCTTCGATCGAGCGCCGCCAACCGGCGTGCGCTGGCAGTCTTTTCGAGAGACGCGGCGAGTTACGACAGCAACGGTGTGCTCAGTCTTTCAACCAGGTCTTCAAGCCAACCCGAATCCGACTGACCGCCTGGCTGTGCAACTGACAGATCCGTGACTCACTGACACCGAGTACAACGCCAATCTCCTTCAGATTCATTTCCTGCTCGTAGTACATACCCATCACCTGCTTTTCTCGCTCGGGCAGCCGCTCAATACCGGCGATCAGCGCTGCGCGGAACTGACTGTCATGGAGAATCTGCGCCGGATCGGAATCATTGCCCGAACTCTGGCGTTCCAGAAAATCACTGCGTCCGTCCTCATCGCTGAATTCATCCAGATAGACCAGTTGGGCACCTTTTGCTTCGGCCAGTAACTGTTGATAGTCAGCCAGCGGCAATTCCATCTGCTGAGCGACCTCAGACTCGTTTGGCGCGCGAAATAACCGTTGTTCGAGTTTTCGAATCGCCGCTTCAATGGCACGCTGATTCTTGCGCGTCGAGCGCGACACCCAGTCGGCCGATCGCAGCTCATCGATCATCGCGCCGCGAATCCTCTGCATTGCAAAGGTCTCGAACTGAGCGCCATGCCCCTCTTCATAACGCGACAAGGCGTCGAACAGGCCGATCATCCCGGCCTGGATCAGATCATCGATCGCAACATTGGCCGGCAAGCGCAGCGCCAACTGGCTCGCCACTCTTCTGACCATCGGGCCATACTGCTTGACTACGGCCGCATGACTCAAGGTCGCTTCGGGGCTATACAGGGAAACACTCACGGGCGGCCTCGGTCTCGAAAGGGCAATTTAAGGAATAGCGTCAGATCAAGCATGCAAGCTTCCTGATTCAGGACTGCTTTGCAGCAGCATCGTCATTTCGTTGTCGTCCAGCTCGACGGCGTTGGGCAGCGGTGCCGACAGTGCGCGCGCCACCAGGGCAGCAGCATCGGTCAGTTGCCAGTCTTCCGGAACCCGTTGTCCGTCGGCCACACCGATCACTGGCATTCGATGTCGAATCACGGCGTCCAGGACTGCACCGGTCTTGACCGCTTCATCCAGCTTGGAAATAATGACGCCGCGCAGGCCATCGCCCTTGAAGGCTGCAATGACTTGTTGCATGACCTCCGATTGGGCGCTGGCGTTGAGCACCAGCAAGCGTTGGATCGGGCCGTTTTGCAACGAGCGTAACTGGTCAAGCACACGCGCATCATTCTGACCAAAGCCGACGGTATCGATCAGCACCAGCTTTTTGCGCATATAGACATGTAAAAACTCAGCCAGGCTTACTGCGTCGTGGGCGACCATCACCGGCACACCGAGCAGACGCCCGAAAGCACGCAGTTGATCTTGCGCACCGATCCGATAGGCATCCACTGACACCAGTCCGATCGCATTGGTGCCGTGACGCATCGCGAATTGCGCGGCCAGCTTGGCGATTGTTGTGGTCTTGCCAACGCCGGTCGGCCCGGTCAGTGCATAAATGCCGCCGTGATCAATCACCGACTGGCCTGGCGCGTCAATTTGAATGACCTTCTGCAGGCGATCCGCGAGCCACCCTCTGGCCGAGCGATCAGTCATATGGGCGGGTAGCCGATCAGCCAAGCGTCTGGCCAGTCCACCCGAAAAACCGCAGGCCATCAAATGACGCAGCACCTGGGTTTGAAGCGGGTTACGACGCACACCGTCGAGCCAAGCCATCGACGACAAGTGCGACGCCAGCATGCCCTGCATCGATCGCAGTTCACCCATCAACTCGGCCTCGTTTGCGGGCGACGACGGCGCGACCTGAGCCAAGGGCTGCATGGGCTGTATCGGCTGCATCGGCTGCGGTAACGACGCGTTTGAGGGCACCGGTGGATAGCACAGCTCGCGTGAGATCTGCGAGTCCGCCGGCTGCATCGACGCAAGCTCGGCGGATGCAAGCTCGGCCGATACAGGTACTACTCGATCGCGAAGATACTGTTGAAACGACACGGTACTCATCTCGGGCGTACGCTTGGGAACTTGCGCCAGGCGGATGTCCGAGCGGGTGGTCGCCAGCACCTTTGCCTCGGTTGGCGCTCGGTCCTGAGCTACGGCTGGCGCCAGCTCACTGGCCGTGCGGGCATCGAGATTCAGTTTCTCGGCCAAACCCGGATCATCAATGGTTGCCAGGATCTCGATGCCTCCAGGTATCGAGCGATTCTTCAGAATGATCGCCTCGGAACCCAGTGCAGCGCGAACTCGCTCCATGGCTTCCCGCGCATCACGGCCGGTAAAACGGCGAAACTTCATCTATCTGCTCCGATAACTCTGGCAATGCGAATCGACTTGCTCTCGGGAATCTCTCGATGTCCGAGTACCCGCAATCGCGGCGCTGCCTTTCTGAGCAGTCGCGCCAACGCCAATCGAATGCGGTCGGGCACCAACAAGGCCGGCGGTGCACCAGCGGCCTCTTGCGACTGGCTGGCCTGCGCTACCGCCTCAATCAGGAAATCAGCAACACCGGGTTCCAGTGACGACGTCAGTCCACCGGCCAGTGACTGCATCAATACCGATTCGAGACCGGGCTCCAGCGCAATCACCTCAAGCTGCGACTGCATCGCAAAGATCTGTTGAACAATCGAATGCGCCAAGCTCAGGCGTACTTCAGCGGTCAGCTCATTGGCATCTTGTACCCGCGGCGCGTGTTCGATCAGTGTTTCGACAATACTGCGTAAATCTCGCAGTTGAACCGCTTCCTCAAGCAGGTTTTGCAAAACGCGCTGAACCACCGCCAGGGGCAACAGCTTGGGCACCAGTTCTTCAACCAGTTTCGGCACGTGTTTGGTCAGATGATCGAGCATGTGCTGAGTCTCGCTGCGACCCAGCAGGCGGGCAGCGTGCGACTGCATCAACTGATGCACATGAGTCGCGACCACCGTTGCCGCATCGACTACGGTGTAACCTGAGACCTGAGCGGAGTCCCGATGCTGGGCATCGATCCAGGTGGCGGCCAAGCCGAAGGCCGGATCGACGGTGGCGGTCCCCGCCAAGGCTGGCAAGGCCTGACCGGGATTGATCGCCATCAACAAACCTGGAAATGCCTCGCCCTCGCCGACCACCACACCTTTGAGCACAATCCGATAGGCAGTCGGTTTTAGCTCAAGATTGTCGCGAATATGTACCGGCGGCGGCAGAAATCCGACCTCACTGGCAAACTTCTTGCGAACCCCTTTGATGCGCGACAGCAGATTGCCGCTCTGTTCCTTGTCGACCAGCGAAATCAATCGATAGCCGACCTCCAGACCCAAGGCGTCGATCGGCGCAACATCATCCCAACTCGCCTCGCCACCCATCTGAATCTCCACCGGCACCGGTGCCGGTTCCGCGACGATCTTCTGTTGGCCGGCTACCCACCAGGCCGCATAACCACAGAATGCCGACAACACAAAGAACGCAATATGCGGCATGCCAGGCACTGCCCCCAGCATGGCAATCACCACGGCGGTCAGGCCGAGCGCGCGTGGCATCGAGAATAATTGTTTGGCGAACTGGCCGCCGATGTCGTCATCGCTACTGACGCGCGACACCACCAGGCCGGCTGCGACCGAAATAACCAGCGACGGTACTTGCGCCACCAGCGCATCGCCAATCGCCAGCAACACATAGTTGTTTGCGGCCGTGGCCAGCGGCAGATCGTGTTGGGTGACGCCGATGATCAAACCGCCAATCACGCTGATAAACAAAATCAGAATGCCGGCGATAGCGTCGCCCCGAACAAACTTCGAGGCACCATCCATCGAACCGAAGAAGTCGGCCTCCTCGCCAACTTCCTTGCGCCGGCGTTTCGCTTCGACCTGATCGATCTGGCCCGAGTTCAGATCGGCGTCGATCGCCATCTGTTTACCGGGCATTGCATCGAGTGCGAAGCGCGCCGACACTTCGGCAATTCGGCCGGCACCCTTGGTAACCACTACAAAGTTAATGACCGTCAGGATCGAGAACACCATGATTCCGACGGCAAAGTTTCCGCCAATCAAGAACTGCGCGAACGACTCGATCACCTCGCCTGCCGCATCGGTTCCGGTGTGGCCATGCAGCAAAATCTGGCGGGTCGACGCGACATTCAACGACAGGCGCATCAAGGTGGTCAACAGCAAAACCGACGGAAACACACCGAACTCAAGCGGCTTGACTGTATATGCGGACACAATCAGCACCACCATCGCCAGCGCGATGTTCAAGGTAAACAACAGGTCCAGCAGAAACGGCGGCAGCGGCAGCAGCAACATGGCCAGCAGCAACAGCATGACCAAGGGAACGGTTAACTCCTTGAGCGCCGGTATGGTCAGTTGCAGTTGACCTATGCTCACCCGAGTACCGACACTTCTTCTGCCAATCAGCTTGCTTGCACTCATCGGTCAGCGCCGATCGGATCGAGACCAAACGGCACCGCCAGTTCATGCGGAACACTGGGCTGTGCGCCCTGACCCGGCTGCCAATGCCTTAACTGATAAACGTAGGCCAGTACCAGCGCGACCGCCTGATAAAGCGTCGCCGGAATTTCATGGCCGACTTCGACGTGGGCATACAAGGCCCGTGCCAACGGCGGCGCTTCAACAAACGGAATTTCACAGAAGCCGGCTATCTCGCGAATTCTGGCGGCCAGATGATCAGCGCCCTTGGCAATCACCGTTGGCGCGCCCATGCCCGATTCGTCATAACGAATCGCCACCGCGAAGTGCGTTGGATTGGTAATAATGACATCAGCTTTCGGTAATTCGGAGAGCATTCGAGCGCGACTAATCTGCTGTTGACGCCCCCGTATGCGCGACTTCATTTGTGGATCGCCTTCGGTTTCCTTGTGTTCATCGCGAACTTCTTGAAGGGTCATCTTCAAGTTGCTGTGGTGTCGATGACGCTGCAAAAAAACATCCAGGACCGTCACCATGATCATCAACACAAACAACAGCCACAGACCGTTTTGAACGGTACTGAACGAGACGTTTAGCGCCTGCTTGATTGGCGTGCTACCCAATTGCGCGAAGTCCGGAATTGACGACCAGGTGTACCAGCCGCCTGCCATCGTCAGCAAACCGGCAAACAGAATCAGCTTGCCCAGATCGACCAGGACATCTCGATTGAACAGTCTCGCAAGTCCGGTCAGCGGCGACACTCGTTTAAAGTCCGGCAACAGCGGCTTAAGCGTCAGAACAAAGCCACCCGGGATCAGCGAAACAATCACTGCCGCACCGGCCAGCAAAGCCAGCAAGGGCGCGACGCTGGTCAGTGCACGCAGCGCCAAATCGGACACGTGCTCAAGTACCTTGGCAGGGTCTGACAAGATCTGCTGATCAAAGCTCAAGCCGTCTCGAAGGATGTTCTTTGTACTATCAAACAGTGTTGCCCCAAGCCAGAGCGTTGCGAGCAGAAACGAGCCCAGAATTGCGCTATGTCCAAGGTCGCGAGAACGTGCCACCTGACCTTCGTCGGCGGCCTTTTGCAGGCGCCTTTCAGAGGCGGGTAGACTGCGATCGTCTTTACTTGCTTCGCTATTAGCCATTTCAGATCAAAAGTAACTTGATCTGTATTATTCGATTCGGCGCGCTCGGCCAATCCCATGATTAAGACTATTTTTGGGCGTCTTTTGTCGACTCTGCGGCATTACCCTGAACCTCGGCACTGACCGATTTCAGCGCGCGCTCAGCCGCTTCCCGATTCATGATGATCAACGAAATCCGCCGATTCAAGGGCGCTGTTGGATTAACAGGATCCATCGGCACAGCCGCCGCCAACCCGACCACTCGAAGCAACTTTGACTCCAGCATGCCGCCAGCAACCAGTTCACGGCGTGACGCATTGGCACGATCGGCCGACAGTTCCCAATTCGAGTAGCCGCGCTCGCCGCCGGGAAACGGCGACGCATCGGTGTGGCCAGAGATGGTGATCTTGTTTGGCACGTCGTTCAATACCTTGCCGATGGCGCGCAGAATATCGCGCGCATAGTCCTTGATGAAGGCACCGCCCGAATCAAACATCGGACGATTTTGTTCATCAACGATCTGTACACGCAAACCGTCTTGTGTCAGATCCAGTTTGATTTGCGATTTGAATTCGGCAAAGCGTGGATTGGCTTCGAGAACGGCTGCAACCTTGCCTTTGAGCGCCTCAAGCTGCTCGCGCTCGAGTTTGATCTGATCTTCCGGCAGCGCCTGCAAATTGATGCCGCGCTTCTCGGCCTTGATATCGCCTTCCTTGACCTGGCCAGCCGTGCGCGTCAGGTCTTTGCCACCGCCCTGCAAAATGCTGGAGCTGTCGCCGCTGCCAGAGCCACCGCCCATAGCGACCTGCAGCGGAGAATTAAAATACTCGGCGATGCCGTTCAGATCGCCCTTGGCGGTTGATCCGAGCAACCACATCAGCAGAAAGAACGCCATCATGGCGGTTACAAAATCGGCGTAGGCTATCTTCCAGGCGCCACCATGATGTCCATGAGCCGCCTTCTTGATGCGTTTGATGATGATCGGGCGGGCCGAGGCGTCCTTAGGTGGAGTTGCCATGATGCTTGATTGCCGTTACAAAGTGATTCACCTTTGGTTTACGGCAGATGCTGGAATTGCTTTAGGAATTGCCGTTCGTCTGAATCGTCGACCGCCAGACGGCAGATCGACGATTCATTACAAGTTAGACATTAGCCTTGTCGCCTATGAATGTTAAATGCCATCAGTGGATCAAAGCGCGGCGCTTGCTTTTGCCGGCACGCGCCGGCGGCGCACACAAGCCACAGATGTAGCGGCCGTTCAGTTCGTAGGTGTGATTGACGAATTTTCCGCCGCAACGAATGCAATCGGTCAGGCACAACATGTTCGAGTCGACGAACCGGACCAATCGCCAGGCGCGGGTAATGCTTAACATTGGTTCGACATTGCAGCAGTCAACCTGCTGCAGGTACAAGCGGTACGCCTTGGTAATCGCATCGATCGAGTCAATATCAGCGGTCTTGTGCAGGTACTCATAGATATTGAGAAACAACGAAGAATGAATGTTCGGCTGCCAACCAATAAACCAGTCGGTCGAGAACGGCAGTTGTCCCTTCGAGGGCGATTTTTGAGCGACCTCCTTGTACAGTTTGAGCAAGCGCTCGTGCGGCAGATCGGTCTCGGACTCAAGCACCTGCAAACGAGCGCCCAGCCCGATGAGCTCCACCGCACGCTGCAGATGCTGACTATCCTTGATAAGGCTGCGGTTCTTCATGGCTGGATCGCCACGGCGGTACGACCAGCCAGCAAGATATTGGCATGCAGCCGAGGTGAGTTGACTTCACCGAACTCAGTCATGCGAGGTTGCTCGGACAACAACGACCAGACGAATTCGTCATCGCAGCGCATGCAGCACAGCAACACGTTACCGGAGGCAATCTTGATGATTTGCGCTGGCGTCAGCGCCGTCACGAGGTCGGCCACACGCTCGGCAATGCCGAGTTGAAACATGGCTTGCACCCGATCTTCGCGCAGCATTGATTGTGCAAGGATCAAATAGGACAGGTTTACTTCCCTGATCTCGGACAAGGTTCTTTGAATAGTGCTCATGTTCTTTCCTTTTTCCTGGTTGGTCGCAAATGTGTTGCTGTGCGATGACGCCAGTGTGAAGAAAAGCACAGGTTTCTTGAATACGAAGAAGTCTGCGCCAAGCGGTAGGGTTCTTCCCAGGTCGATAGGAACTCTTCCTACGCTTGTGTTCCCTAAAGCTTGCGAAGCTGCCGCCGATAACTGTTGCAACGGGCCAAACCCGTCTCAGGCCAAACGGCCCCATTCAGACCCTTTCTTCGAATTAGGAGTTCTCTCATGCCTTTAGCAGTTAATACCAACCTGGCCTCGCTGAATGCACAGCGCAACTTGAGCGGCACGCAACAAATGCTCGCTCAGTCAATCCAGCGACTCTCGACCGGTCTGCGCGTCAACAGCGCCAAGGACGATGCCGCCGGCATGGCCATCGCCGATCGAATGAACTCGGAAATTCGCGGCATGAATGTCGCCATTCGTAACGCCAACGACGCAATTTCTATGTCCCAGACCGCTGAGGGCGCGCTCGGCAAGGTCGGCGACATGGTCCAGCGAATGCGTGAATTGTCGGTACAGTCGGCCAACGCAACCAACAGCACCAGTGACCGTACCAGTCTGAACACCGAGTATGCGCAGCTTTCCGCCGAGATAACCCGTACGCTGGCCGGCACTCAATTCAACGGCCTTGCCATATTGGGCGCCAGTGCCGGTGCCTTGGCGTTCCAGATCGGTGCCGGTACCAGCGCCAACGACACGATTACCGTTACCACCACCAACCTGACGACCAATGCCGCAGTCACCGCAGTCACTGGCGGCAACGTTTCAACGGCGGCTGCAGCGACCACGGCGATCACCAACCTGGACACGTTGCGCGATCTGGTGAGCACGCAGCGTGCCACCTACGGCGCGACCCAGAATCGCTTCGACGCTGTTATCGGAGTCCTGCAAGTCGCGTCTGAGAATCAGGCAGCCGCCCGCAGCCGGATTATCGATGCGGACTTCGCCGCCGAAACTGCCTCGCTGACCCGATCGCAAGTCTTGCAACAGTCGGGCATTGCAATGTTGAGTCAGGCGAACTCCTCGCCTAACGCAATTCTCTCGCTGTTGCGGCAATAATCCCCGCCGGACCGCCGTCGGCCGCCCACTACCCTCGCTGCATGCCGCTTCACGCATGAGAACAGCGAGGGTTTTTTGCCGTTCTTCGCACACTGGGCAGCGGCACCGCAAACATACTCTGTGTCCTGGTCACCCTAAGGCCCAGGAACTCAGAATATGGCAAACACCATTGAAGCGGCACAATTGGCCCGCGCAATCGATGCGTACGCGGACGAGATATCGATTCTGTCGCTTGATTGTTTCGATACTTTGCTGTGGCGAACAACCCACGCCCCGGCCGACGTGTTCAGCGAACTCGACTGCGGAACGCGAACTCGGGCCTGGAGCGAGTCGCTGCAACGGCAGTTCAATCGCATAGCACACCTGCGTGACGAGGTGACGCTGCAGGAAATCCATCAGCGGGCGTATCCGGGTGCCAATCAGGCTGCGCTTGATCACTATCAGAACCAGGAACTTCTGGCTGAACACCGCCACTGCTTCGGATTCAAGCCAGCGACCGAATTGATACGCAAAGCCAAGAAGCGCGGACTCAAGGTCATTGTGGTCAGCGATACCTATCTGAACGAAGCTCAACTGCGTGCCCTCATCGCTCACGCCGCAGGCGAATCGGTCGCACAACTGATCGATGCAATTTTCTGCTCCAGCGAGTTTGGCTGTTCGAAAGTCAACGGCCTGTTCCAGCATGTTCTGCGTGCGCTGAAAGTAACCCCGCGTGCAATGCTTCATGTCGGCGATAACTTCAAGGCCGATTACGAGGCGGCCAATCGAGCGGGCATCCGCGGGCTGCATATGGAGCAGTTCAACAGCGAGTTGGCGCAGCGATTTCGACTTGAAGCAAGCACCGGCATGATTATGGACACCGGTCTGAAAAGCACCCGACCCTTGATTCAATTGCATCGTGCACCATTGGCTATGGGCTGGGCAAGTCTGACCAGTGCTGCCGCGCGGATTGGTTATGCCTCGCTCGGCCCCCTGCTGACTGCCTATTGCGCCTGGTTACTGCAGCAATTGCAGGAACTCGCCGCACAACACCCACCCGGCACGGTTCGGCCGCTATTTCTGATGCGTGATGCCTACTTGCCGATGCAGGTATTCAACCAGTCGGAGCAAGCCGCACAATGGCGTCCAAAATCCGTCGATCTGAGTCGCTACTGTGCTTATGCCGCTTCGTTCACCGACCAGTCTTCAATTCTTGAGTATCTAACCGAACTCGGCGGCACGGGACGCTTTGATGTGCTTAGCAAGCAGTTGCTGTTCACCGATTTGGAAGCGAATGAACTGAGCAAGGTGGCACAGAGCAGCACGCCACTGCCGGCCTATACCGAGCAGATCATGCGCGCCCAGAATCTTCAAAAGATTATTACGCGATCATCGGAATATGCCACTCGACTGTGTCGTCATCTGCAGCATCATGGCGCAGTCGAAGCAGGACAGGTTTTGGTATTTTGTGATCTAGGCTACGCCGGTACGATTCAAAGTCGCCTGAAACCCGTACTTCGCGATCGACTGCGGGTCGAGGTGGTTGGCCGATACCTGCTGCTGCGCGACATGCCGGCTTGGCGAAGCGATAAGTCGGGCCTGTTCGACCCCGGAAACTTCGATCATCGCACGCTGGATGCACTGGCCGCTTACGTGGCGGTCGTCGAACAACTCTGCGCTGCTGAAACGCCGTCCACCGTCGACTACAGTTGCGAAGGAGAACCGATTCGCAAACAAGGTGATCTGAAATCACGACAGAATAATCAGCGCCAGACTGCGCAGCGCGCCTGTCTGAGCTATGCTAAACATTGGCGTCAGGCGTTCGAACGAATGCCGGACAGCGGCGGCATCGAGGGTCTCAGGACCAGCGCCCTGCAGGTGATCAGTCGCTTGATGTTCACACCAAACACCGAAGAAATCGAGCATTTCGCCGGTTTCGAACATGATCTTAATCTCGGCGTCGACGATAAGGTAACGCTGTTCGATTCAGTCGCCGCCAGAAACGGACTGCTTCGCAATGGCTTGTTCTACACCAATAACAACCCTCGCCAATACCTGCCGGCCGAGATTCGCGCTGCTGGAATGGATCTTTCGCTGAGCGTGCTCCTGTTGCGGCGGTTTGGGCCGGATTTACGTCATCCTGATTTTCAGGGCGCAGCGCTCACCTTACCCATCATCATTGCCGACGAACGACGAATGAATCCGGGCAGCATTCAGGCAATGCCGACCCGGGAAGGCTATTTTGTTGCCAGCATTCCGATCGGTGATTGCCGACTTTCAATCGGTCTGAAGTTCGGCGACGTGTTTGAATGGGTTCAGATCCATTCGATTGACGCCTTGCCGGTCGA
>JANORY010000633.1:0-1884 GCA_031415535.1 Burkholderiales bacterium
GACGCACGGCGGTTTCGGCTTCGCCGCCGAATACGACGTCGAGCGGAAGTTCCGAGAAACGCGCCTCTACCAGGTCGCGCCGATCTCGACGAATCTCATCCTTTCGTACGTCGGCGAGCATGTGCTGCAGATGCCACGCTCTTATTAAATAGCCCGAGCGGTACGGTATTACAGACGTATCCCCATCAGCCAGATGGTTGCCGAGACCGATACCATGGCGGCAAAGGTTCCTAACAAAATGGTCGCACTGATCGCGGCGGTCTGCATGCCGTAACGCTGGCTGAGAATGAAACAACCGGTCGCGCACGGAAGGGCTGCGAGCAATACGCCGATCGCCGCGTTTTCGGGTGACACCC
The DNA here is from genome assembly GCA_031415535.1 of Burkholderiales bacterium. Taxonomy (GTDB): domain Bacteria; phylum Pseudomonadota; class Gammaproteobacteria; order Burkholderiales; family Burkholderiaceae_E; genus JANLTP01. The sequence goes on from JANORY010000633.1 coordinate 357, forward strand.
GAAAAATGACGAACAGATAGAGCGCGGCCATCAAGGGATGCAGGATTAGCTTGGCCGTGGACAACACAATTACCGTGCGATTGACGGTCACGCGCTGCGCGCCCAACGACGCGCCAATGCAAAACAGTGCGCAGGGGCCGGCCGCGCTGCCCAGCATTCGCGTGAAATTATCGAATGCCGAAGCTACCGGTATGCCGAAAATCGACACAACCAAGCCAGCAATAATCGCCATGACCATCGGATTCTTCAGCAAGCCCAGCACTACGATTCTGACCACGCGAGCGGCGCTGGCCTGGCCAGTTTTAGTCTGCAGCTCGAACAAAATGACGGCCAGTGGGATCAGCACAAGAATATCGCAAAGCACAGTCAATGCCGCAGTCGGCAGCCACTGGGCGCCGAGTTCGCCGATCAACGCCAACCCCAGATAACCGACGTTGCCATGCGCAGCCGACAAGCCGAATGCGGTCGACTGAGCGGCGCTGCGTAGCGTACGATCAATGCCGCCTGCCATCCCGATCCAGGCAACACTGAAAAACACCGACAGGCTGGCGCAGACCCAACCCAATATGAAATGCGGTTCGATCAATTCGGCAATCGACTGCAAACCGATCACCCGAAACAGCATGGCGGGTAGCGCGAACCAGAAGACGAAGGCGTTGATGCCGTCGACGGCCCGCTCCGGTAGCATGTTGAACCAGGCACCGGCGAAGCCGCAAAATACCAACGCAAAGACTGGGAGGGTTACTTCAAGTACGGTGAGCATCTAGGGTGGTGTTTGAAGCTGATTGCGTATCGGAAAGCCGTGAAATCTGTTTGAAACTGTCTGCAAAGCCATGCCAGTCATCAGCAAATGGTGCGAAGGCCTTGATTTTGCTGCAAAATATTGGTCTTGGTGTTTTCTAATTTGCTTGGATCCGCGCGATGTTGTTTAACTGTCGATTGTCTGCACTGTGTTTTTGGCTGTTGCAAGTCTTTTTGCTGTCACCGATGCTGGCGTCTGCCCAGAATGGTGTCGCGGTCGTTTTGAATTCTCGCGATGCCTCGGTTTCGTTGATCGACACAAAAACTTATCTGGAGGTCGGACGGGTCGACGTCGGTAAGGAACCGCATCATTTGTACCCGACCACCGATGGTAAGTCCTTGATCGTCGCCAACGCCGCCTCCGATGACCTGCATTACCTCGATCCGATGACCGGGCAGATTCAAAAGCGTGTCCGCTCAATTGGCGATCCTTATCAGATCGGCTTTTCGCCGGACCAAAAATGGTTTGTTGCGGCGGCACTGCGCCTGAACCGGGTTGATTTGTACAGTAACACCGGCGGCGAACTGAAAATCGTCAAACGCATCCCGATTGCGCGGGCACCAAGCCACATCTGGTTTTCCGCTGATAGTCGTTTTGTTTTTGTGACCCTTCAGGAAAGTGACGAGGTTGCGGCAATCGACCTTAGCAAGGAGGAGGTGGTGTGGCGAATGAAGTTGGGCCGCCAGCCAGCCGGCATCATTGTCACTCCGGACGATCAGTTTTTGC
>JANORY010000634.1:0-2163 GCA_031415535.1 Burkholderiales bacterium
TTTGCTGATCAATGGCAAGGGCGAAGTTCTGCAGGGGCGACATACGCTTGAGCCGACCGCCTTCTTCATTCATAGCTGGATCCATCGCCTGAACGGGCAGGCCAAATGTGTGTTGCACACCCATATGCCTTACGCCACGGCCTTGACCCTGGTTGTGGGCGGCCAATTAAAATGGTGCAATCAGAATACTTTGCGGTTCTGGGATCGGGTCGGTTACGACAATGTCTACAACGGTCTGGCGCTCGATGCCGGCGAAGGGGCGCGCATCGCGTCGCAGCTCAAGTCAAAGGATGTTCTATTCATGGCCAGCCACGGTGTGACGGTGGTCGGTGCGAGCGTTGCCTGGGCGTTTGACGATCTGTATTACCTGGAGCGCGCCTGCATGTACCAGGTACTGGCTACCCAAGCGAGTGGTGGCGGCAAACTACGCGAAATTCCGGCCGCTCTGTGCGCCACCGTTGGTGCTCAGATTGCTGGCGAGCGCCAGCAAAGCGATCTGTTTATGGCTTCGATTCAGCGCATGCTCGATCGCGATGAACCGAGTTGGCGCGAATAATTTCCGCAGGCGCGATGTCGCTCAGCCGAGCGGCAGATTGCGCACCGCCAGTACGCCTTCAATCGACGCCAGCGCGCTGATCAGCGCATCGGGTACGGCACTGTCGACATCGACAATCGTATAGGCAATTTCGCCGCGCGATTTGTTCAGCATATTGTGGATATTCAGATTGGCTTTGGCCATCGCGGTAGAAATCTGCCCGAGCATGTTCGGCACATTGCTATTGGCAATCGCGACCCGATACATTGACTCGCGCGGCATGGTGGCATTCGGGAAGTTGACGGCATTCTCGATATTGCCGTGCTCGAGATACTCCTTGAGCTGATCGGTAACCATGACCGCGCAATTGTCCTCAGCCTCGCTGGTCGACGCGCCCAGGTGCGGCAGCGCAATGACTTTAGGATGTGCGTTGAGGGCAGCGCTTGGGAAATCACAGACATAATATCGCAGCAGGCCCTGGTCCAAAGCCTGGGTTGCACCGGCTTCATCAACCACGCCTTCGCGTGAGAAATTCAGCAAGGTCAAACCCTTGCGTGCCAACTCGAGATTGGCCGTATTGATCAGGTTGCGGGTTGCCGCCACCAAGGGCACGTGCAGCGTGACAAAGTCAGATTGACGCAACACTTCGTTAACACTGGCGGCACGCCGAACCTGGGCAGGTAATCCCCAGGCGGCATCAACTGTAATTTCAGGGTCGAATCCGATGACATTCATACCGAGCTTGATCGCAGCATCGGCCACCAGGCTGCCGATCTTGCCCAGTCCCACAATACCCAGCGTGGAGCCGGCCAATTCGAACCCCGCATAAGTCTTTTTGCCGTCCTCGACCTTGGCTTCCATCTGGGCATCAGCCGGATCGAGCCCCTGGACGAAACGCAGCGCAGCCGGTAAATTGCGCGAGGACATCAGCATGCCCGCCAGTACCAGCTCCTTGACCGCATTGGCGTTGGCACCGGGCGCGTTGAACACCGGCACGCCCCGCTCACTCATCAATTTGACCGGGATATTGTTGGTGCCGGCACCGGCGCGGCCAATTGCCAATACCGAGTCCGGAATCGTCATTTTGTGCATATCGAATGAGCGCAGCAAAATGGCCTGCGCGCGAACGATATCCTTACCGATCCGATAACGATCCTCAGGCAAGCGCTTTAGGCCCAATGGCGAAATCTGATTCAGTACTAACACGCCAAACTGCTTGGCATCAGCCATGTTTTGCCTCGAACTCACGCAGGTATTGAACCAGTACTTGAACGCCAGCAATCGGCATTGCGTTATAGATCGATGCGCGCATGCCACCGACTGAACGATGTCCTTTTAACTGCAGCATGCCGCGCTCTTTTGCGCCTTTCAGGAACGCTTCGTCAAGTGCCTCGCTCGCCAGCGTGAACGGAATGTTCATCCGTGAACGAGCATCGATTGCCACCGGAGTCCGAAAAAACTTCGATTGATCCAGATAGTCATACAACAGTTTCGATTTGGCGATGTTGCGCTCCTCAATCGCTGGCAAGCCGCCGAGTTTCTTCAACCACTGGAACACCAGTCCGGCGATGTAGATTGCATACGTCGGCGGCGTGTTGAACATCGAGTCGTTATCGGCGGCGGTTTTG
>JANORY010000635.1:0-1216 GCA_031415535.1 Burkholderiales bacterium
GCCTCGGCGGCATGTCGGGGGCGCAGGCGAGGGCGGCAGTCATCACGGGCGCGGTCGGCGTAATTGCCGAAACGGATGGCGAAATGGTCGAACAGCGTATCGCCGACGGCTATATTTTGAGGGAAAACGTGTTCACCGACCTCGAAAAACTGATTGCCGCCATTGAAAAAAGCAGGGCTGAAAAACTGGCCGTCGCCCTTATTTTTCATGGAAATGTGGTCGATTTATGGGAAAAACTGGCCGAAACTGGCACCCGCATCGAACTCGGCTCCGACCAGACCAGCCTCCACAACATCGACGACATGGGCTACACGCCCGCCGGTTTCACGTTCGAGGAGGCGAAGGAATTATTGATAAAAGACAAACCGAAATTCATGGCCGAAATCCGCTCGACGCTCTGCCGACACGTCGCTGCTGTCAACAAAATGGCAGAGCGCGGTATGTATTTCTGGGATTACGGCAACGCGTTTTTGAAAGAAGCGGGCGAGGCGGAGGCCGACATTTTTGACCCGAAAACGCCGAGCGGTTTTCGCTACGCGAGCTACGTTGAAGACATTATGGGGCCGATGTGTTTTGACTTCGGATTCGGGCCTTTCAGGTGGGTCTGTTGCAGCGGCGAGGCGGCGGATTTGCAGAAAACGGATGAAATTGCTGCCAAAACCATTATCAAATTGATGAAAAAAGCCCCTCCGGAAATTCAGGGTCAGCTCCGCGACAACCTCATCTGGATTCGGTCGGCGGCGAAAAACCTGCCGGTTGTCGGCTCCTTTTCGCGCATTTTATACGCCGATGCCGAAGGCCGAATCGCCATCGCAAAGGCTTTCAATAAGGCCATCAAAACGGGCGAACTGGCCGGGCCGGTCGTCCTGGGCCGCGACCATCACGACGTGAGCGGCACCGATTCACCGTTCCGCGAAACGGCCAATATTTACGACGGCTCGCGTTTCACGGCAGACATGGCGGTGCAGAATTTTGTGGGCGATTCGTTTCGCGGAGCGACGTGGGTCAGCCTGCACAACGGCGGCGGCACGGGTTGGGGCGAGGCCATAAACGGCGGTTTCGGCCTCGTACTCGACGGCTCGAAAGCGGCGCGGCGACGGCTCGAAGCGATGCTCTTTTGGGATGTCAATAATGGCATCGCACGGCGGGCATGGGCGCGAAACGAACCGGCCATTTCGACGATGAAACGGACGATGGCCGCGCAGCCCGATTTGCA
>JANORY010000636.1:0-12718 GCA_031415535.1 Burkholderiales bacterium
AATAGTTTAGACTTCAAGCATCTGCGATTTTCCCAGAGTCCAGGTCGCATGGCTCTTTCGTCCTTTGGCTGTCGCATGGTCGCTGTATGCTTATTTTTTATTGATCGCTTACTTTTGGGGCGCGTTCAATTGCCTGAGTCGCCTATTGATTCACCCTCGGTCGATCACGAATCGCGGGTGACACCCGCCGATCACGTTGCGCTGAAACTTTGGCTGCGATTGTTGACCTGCACCAACCTGATCGAAAAGCGTATTCGCCGCGAGCTGCGCAAGGAGTTTGCCAGCACATTGCCGCGCTTTGACTTGCTTGCTCAATTGCAACGCCAACCTGCTGGCCTGAAGATGCGCGAACTGTCGCGCCGACTCATGGTGACGAGCGGCAACATTACTGCCTTGGCCGACCAACTGGAAGCTGAAGGCCTGATCGAACGCCTGGCTCAAAGTGGCGACAAACGGGCCACCTTGTTGCGCCTGACGGCGCTCGGAACCAGTTGCTTCGCGCAAATGGCACACACTCACGAACGCTGGGTAATCGAACAATGCGCCGGTCTTAATCGCAGCGAACAGCAATCATTGCATGCCCTGTTGGGCAAACTCAAACACGGGATGTCTTCACCATGAACAGTTCATTAAATCGATCCATGCCACAGCAGTTTGCCCAGTACCAGGCGAAGCACTTTAACTGGACGGTCAGCGACGGCGTAGGCACGATTACGCTGAATCGGCCGGAGCGAAAGAATCCGCTGACTTTGGACTCCTATCCGGAGTTGCGCGAGTTGTTTCGCGCGCTCAACTACGCCACTGACATCAAGGCGGTGGTCATTACCGGGGCTGGCGGTAATTTCTGCTCAGGCGGCGACGTGCATGAGATCATCGGGCCGCTGGTCAAGATGAGCATGCCGGAGTTGCTGGAGTTCACCCGTATGACTGGTGACATGGTGCTGGCCATGCGGCGCTGCCCGCAGCCGATTATTGCCGCTATCGACGGCGTATGCGCCGGCGCGGGTGCGATGATCGCGTTATCCAGTGACTTTCGCCTGGGCACCGAACGCGCCAAGACGGCATTTCTGTTTAGCCGGGTTGGTCTGGCCGGCTGCGATATGGGCGCTTGTACCTTGTTACCGCGACTGATCGGCCAGGGCCGCGCCTCGGAGTTGTTGTTTACGGGCCGGGCGATGTTGGCCCAAGAGGGCGTCGCCTGGGGTTTCTACAACCGCCTGATCGCACCGGAAGAACTGTTGGCGCAAGCCCAGACCCTCGCCCATGAATTGGCCAGTGGCCCAACATTTGCGCACGGCATGACCAAAACAATGCTGCACCAGGAATGGTCGATGAGCGTCGAGCAGGCGATCGAAGCCGAAGCACAGGCGCAGGCGATCTGCATGCAAACCGAAGATTTTGCACGTGCTTACAACGCGTTTGTGGCCAAGCAAAAGCCGGTGTTTCAGGGTAATTAGGCGATTGGGAGCGTGTATTGAAATGAGCAGGGCGGCACAAACATGAGCGACAGCACTTACCTCGATTGGCCTTTTTTTGAGCCCTCACACCGAACCTTGGCCGCCGAGCTGGACGTCTGGGCGAGCACCCATCTGCAGGCGATTGATCATGCCGATGCCGACGGCAGTTGCAAAAAGCTGGTTCGGGCGCTCGGTGCCGGCGGCTGGTTGCGCTGGGCGGTGCCGCAGGCCTGGGGCGGCATAAATCCGGTCATCGAATCGCGCTCCTTGTGTCTGATCCGCGAGACCTTGGCACGGCACGACGGCCTGGCTGACTTCGCCTTTGCCATGCAAGGACTCGGCAGTGGTGTGATCAGTCTGGCCGGCACGCGCGCCCAACAACAACGTTACCTGCCGGCGGTAGCCCGCGGCGAAAAAATCGCCGCCTTCGCACTGTCCGAGCCGGACGCGGGCTCCGACGTCGCTGCGATGACCACCAGCGCGCGGCGCGTTCGCGACGCTCACGGCGACGCCTGGCTACTGAATGGCCAAAAAACCTGGATCTCGAATGGCGGCATTGCCGACTTTTACGTGGTGTTTGCGCGTAGTAACGACCTTGCCGGTGCCAAGGGCCTGTCGGCATTTATCGTCGACGCCGACGCACCGGGCCTCTTCATTGATGAGCGGATTGAGGTGATCGCCCCGCACCCGCTGGCGACTCTGCGGTTCAGCGACTGCCGCATCGCGGCCGATCAACTGATCGGTGACGAAGGACAGGGTTTTAAGCTCGCCATGAGCAATCTCGATATCTTTCGCAGCTCGGTCGCCGGTGCCGCGCAAGGTTTTGCGCGACGCGCCCTCGACGAAGCGCTGGCGCATGCCAAGCAGCGCAAAATGTTTCGCCAGACCCTGGCAGATTTTCAACTCACTCAGGCGGCACTGGCCGAGATGGCCACCGAGATCGACGCGGCAGCACTGCTGACTTATCGAGCCGCCTGGCTGCGTGACGTACGCGGTGTTCGTACCACTCGTGAAGCCGCGATGGCAAAGATGACCGCCACTGAGAACGCACAAAAGGTGATCGATCGTGCGGTCCAGATTTTTGGCGGTCTGGGCGTCAAGAAGGGCCAGATCGTCGAAAGTCTGTACCGCGAAATTCGCGCGCTGCGAATTTATGAGGGTGCCACCGAAGTTCAAAAACTCATCATTGCCCGCGAGTTGTTAAAGGACGCGAGTAATTAAAGAACGCGAGCCGATTGGGGACGCGAACTGATTAAGGACGCGGACTGTTAAGGACGACTGACATGCTGACCTCGCACTTTACCGATACCTTTGCCCGCGATCACTTGCCCGCGTCCTCCGAATGGCCGGACTTCGATTTTTCTAGGCCGGAATTTCAGTACCCGCAGCGGCTCAATGCGGCGGCAGTTCTGCTCGACGAGCAAATCGTTCAGGGCAACGGTCAGCGCATCGCGTTGCGCAATCAGCAAGCGAGTTGCACCTACGAACAACTGTTCGTTCGAGTCAACCAGATTGCCCATGTCCTCATCAATGGTCTGGGCCTGCAACCGGGTAATCGGGTGCTGTTGCGCGGTGCCAATCACCCGATGATGGCGGCCTGCTGGCTGGCAGTGGTCAAGGCCGGTTTGATCGCCGTGCCAACCATGCCCTTGCTGCGCGCCAAGGAGCTGACCGAAGTCATCAACAAGGCCCAGGTCAGTGCGGCACTGTGCGATCGCTCGCTGGCTGACGAAATGGTCCTGTGTCAGGCCACCTGCCCTGGTCTGACACAAACACTTTATTTCAACGACTCGGCTGCAGTTGACGGCAGCAACGATTCGCTCGAGCGCCGATTGACCGGCCAACCGACTCGCTTCGCCGTGTTTGATACCGCTGCCGACGATGTTGCGTTGATCGCATTTACCTCCGGCACCACTGGCCAGCCGAAAGGCACGATGCATTTCCATCGTGACCTGCTCGCCATGTGCGACGCCTTCCCGCGCCACGTCCTGCGCCCCACGGCCGACGATGTATTTTGCGGCACGCCGCCCTTGGCATTCACGTTCGGCTTGGGCGGCCTGCTGTGTTTTCCGATGCGGGTCGCTGCCGCCACAGTTCTACTCGAGCGACTGACGCCGGCCGGTCTACTCGAGGCGGTGACGCAGCATCGGGCCAGCGTGATGTTTACCGCGCCGACCTTCTATCGGCAAATGGCGCTGCTGGCAAAGGATCACGATCTATCGTCACTTAAAAAGTGCGTTTCAGCGGGCGAAGCGCTGCCCGATGCGACTCGGACGCTGTGGCGCGAAACCACTGGGCTGGAGATCATCGATGGTATTGGCGCAACCGAGATGATTCATATCTTCATTTCCTCGGCCGGTTCGCAAGTGCGTCCCGGCGCGATCGGTAAGGTCGTCGCCGGTTACGAAGCCCGAATAGTCGATGATCAGATGCAAACCGTGCCCGCCCACACCGTCGGCAGACTAGCCGTTCGCGGGCCGACCGGCTGCCGTTATCTAGCCGATTCCCGGCAAAGTCAGTATGTGAAAGATGGCTGGAATTTGCCAGGAGATACCTTCATGATGGATGAAGATGGCTACTTTTACTACCAGGCACGCTCTGACGACATGATCATCTCGGCGGGCTACAACATTGCCGGTCCCGAGGTTGAAGCGGCACTGCTAACGCATGATGCGGTGGCCGAGTGTGCGGTGATCGGCGTGGCGGACCAAGAACGCGGCCAGGTGGTTAAGGCCTTCGTTGTACTCAAAGCCGAGCGATCGGCCAGCGCCGCGTTGAGCGTGGCGCTGCAGAACCATGTAAAAGCCACGATCGCGCCGTACAAATTTCCACGGCAAATCGAATTCCTGAGCACCCTGCCTCGAACCGAAACCGGCAAACTGCAACGCTTCCGGCTGCGCCAGACGACATAGGCAGGCACTGAATTTGCTTCGAGCTTAGTGACTTCGCCCCAAAGTGAGCGCTATGCCCTCGATCGATTGCCGCCACTCCGGTGCTCTGACCGGCTTGCTGATGAGCTTTTTCGCTGCCCTGCTGTCCATACCGGCAACGCCGTCGCAGGCCGCAGGTCTCGACCCGGAAACGGCGATTATGGTCACCGCACGACAACTGATGCCGCGAATCGTCAGAGTGCAGGCGCGCGACGCGACCGGGCGCGTGAATATTGGCTCTGGCGTGCCGATCGGCCGAGACCTGGTTGCGACCAACTGTCATGTCACCCGTCGGGCCAGTTCCATCGAGTTAATGATTATGACGCCGTATGGCCCGGTACCCGTAGCAGTGGTCAAACAGGCCAGCGCACCCAACCAGGACATTTGCCTGTTGCGCACCGCGCAGATCTTGCCGATGCCGCCGGTCGGCATCGGCCAAACGCCGGGGCCAGGTGAGTCAGTGTTTGCCATTGGTTTCACCGGTGGTGCCCATGTCCAGACTCACCCTGGCGAGGTGACCGCCCTGCATGCCTGGGATGGCTCGCATGTGATTCAAACCAGCACTGCATTTGATTCAGGCTCGTCGGGCGGTGGGCTGTTTACCCGCGACGGCCGCTTAGTTGGCCTGATCACCTTTCGCTCACGGGTTGGCGATCCACGGTATTTCAGCGCGCCGGCACGCTGGATTCAAACGATTCTTGCTACGCGCAGCTTCGAGGCGATTGCACCAATGCCCGCCGGCCGGGCGTTTTGGGAGCAAACCGGTGACGAGTTACCGGATTTTCTGAAGGCCGGAATGCCGCAACAAACGATCGCATCACAGTTCGGATGGGCTGCGCCACATTAAGGGCGGTCCGGCGCAGCGACACCCAACTGTTGATCGCGCTGAACTTTCGCCTGATCGGCCAGCGCACGCGCAGCCTCGAAAAAGCGCGGCAGGTCATCCCCCTGGGCCGCCAACAGGCGCCTGAAACCCGGCACGGCATCCGTGTAGGTTGCCACCGACGCGAGATGCGGATTGCCGAGCTTTTGTCCGAACCAACGGTCATATCCAGCCCAGCCGCCCCACGAGCGTTTCAGGTCCTGATAATCGGATTGCAAGGCGTCGAACACGGCGGCTTTACCACGGCGCTTCTCGTCGTCAGGCGCGCTTTGTGCAAACACCCGCTGCAGCTCGGTTCGATGCTTTTTAAGCAGATCAATGAACTGTTGCTTGCGTTGCGCATAGGTCCGGTAAGCGCCCTCCTGTTGGGGATTCTGCCGCAGCGCCAACCAGCGCTTGAGGCCCGCTTCCTCCACTGCGGTGGCAAAAGACTCATTGAACCGGCTGTCGCCCTGCACATACAGAACCTGATGGGCGAGTTCATGAAAAATCAATCGTGCCAGTTCACCGTCGGGATATTGAATGAAGGTCGAAAGGACTGGGTCATCGAACCAGCCCAAGGTCGAATACGCCGGCACGCCACCGACATAAACATCAAAACCATCTTGCCGCAGTTGCTCGGCGAATCGATCGGCATCTTCTTTTGCGTAGTAACCGCGATAGCTGACGCAGCCGGCGATCGGGAAACACCAGTTCACCAGATTCATTGACAACTCGGGGGTCGCCAATATGTTCCACAAAACGAAGGGACGCTTCAGGTCGGCGTAGCGGGTGTAACTGCTGTTATCCGGCAGGCCGAGTTCACGAGTAGCAAACTGACGGATTTCGCGCACCAGCTCGAGCTTGCCGCGCAGCTTGGCATCCAGATCCGGTTCGGCCAACAGCTCCGGGATCGGCCGCCCGGCCCGCATGACCGCCAGGTGTCCGGTGATCGATTGCCAGTAGTAGCCGACATCGAGCGATACCGCAGCGCAACCGACCGCGCCGCCACCGATGAACAGCGCGAGGCTGGCCAGTAGCGAGCAACGCAGGAGCGAACGAACGGACGCACGTATGCGCGGCCGGGCGCGCGGATGCGCGGCACCCACAGTTCTTTCATTTTCGACGGTTTCTACACGGTAAACCCGCACGCTTGCCGTCATCCTTGATCTGTCCACAAGTTCTTGCTGCGATCGGAAGACCGCAATGTTAAGCTTACACTTTCAATCTTGATGCAACCGTCAAAGCTGTTGCAGTTCACTATGAAACTGGTCGATAGTATCCTCGAATCGCACGGCGAAATTACCGCCATCCGCCGTGACATTCATGCCCATCCGGAGTTGCGCTACGAGGAAAACCGCACCGCCGACATCGTCGCCCAGAAATTGCGCGAATGGGGCATCAACACGGTAACCGGCATTGGCAGAACCGGCGTGGTCGGCAGCATCAAGCACGGCAGCAGTAGCCGCTCGATCGGGCTGCGCGCCGACATGGATGCGCTGCCGATGCAAGAAGCCAATCAGTTTGCGCACCGCTCCAAACACGCCGGCAAAATGCACGCCTGTGGTCATGACGGTCACACCGCGATGTTGCTGGCCGCCGCCAAACATTTGTCGAAGCATCGCAATTTCGACGGCACCGTGCACCTGATTTTCCAACCAGCCGAAGAAGGCGGCGCCGGTGCTCGCGCGATGATGGACGACGGCTTGTTCACGCGGTTTCCCTGCGATGCGGTGTTCGGTATGCATAACTGGCATGGCAACGCGGTCGGCCAGTTCGGGGTGCATGCCGGACCGACCATGGCCTCGTCGAACGAATTCGAAATCACCATTACCGGACGCGGTTCTCATGCGGCCCTGCCGAACATGAGCGTCGACAGCGTGATTGTTGCGACTCACCTGGTGCAGGCCTTGCAGACGATTGTTTCACGCAACTTAAAACCGGTTGATACCGCCGTGGTGTCGGTCACTCAGATCCATGCCGGTGAGGCCTACAACGTCATTCCGGAGGTGGCTGTGGTGCGCGGTACCGTGCGCACCTTCACGACTGAAGTACTGGATCTGATCGAATCGCGCATTCGCGACATCACCGAAAAATTGCCGCCGGTGTTTGGCGCCACTGCCACGCTGCGTTTTCATCGCAACTATCCGCCGCTGGTCAATCACGAAAAAGAAACCGAGTTCTGTCGCTCAGTGGCAGCCGATGTGGTCGGCGCCGAGAACACGCTCGAATTTGAGCCAACCATGGGTTCGGAAGACTTCGCCTTTATGTTGCTGGAAAAGCCCGGCTGCTACGTCATGGCCGGCAATGGCAGCGGCGGGCATCGCGAAGCCGGTCACGGTTTAGGTCCCTGCCAATTGCACAATCCCAGTTACGACTTCAACGACGAACTGATTCCGGTCGGCGCCAGTTATTGGGTGCGTCTGGCTGAAAAGTATTTGTTGCCGGCCTGAGTATTTATTCGACTAATAGTTTTTTCGCCTAAGCATTTTCTCCCCGAGGCTCTAAGTAACCATGCTGGCGTTTATTGTTCGCCGCACCCTTCAGGCGATTCTGGTTTTGTTGATGGTCGCCCTGATCGCCTTCTCGTTGTTTCAGTTTGTCGGTGACCCGGTGGTCGCGATGTTAGGCCAGGACGCGACCACCGAGCAGCGCAATGAACTGCGTCGAGACCTTGGTCTGGACAAATCATTCGTAACGCAGTTCGCGCGCTTTGTCGGCAATGCCGTCCAGGGTGAGTTCGGCGTTTCGTATCGGCAGGGTCGTAAGGTTTCTACCTTGTTGGCCGAGCGATTACCGGCAACGCTTGAGTTATCGCTAGTGGCCGCCCTGCTGGCGCTGGTCGTTGGCGTGCCACTGGGGGTGTACACCGCCTTGCGACGAAAAGGCGTGTTATCGAATATCTTCCTGGCCGTGTCCTTGGTCGGGGTATCGCTGCCGACTTTTCTGATCGGTATTTTCCTGATTCTATTTTTTGCGGTTCTGCTCGGCTGGCTGCCCTCCTACGGACGTGGCGACACCATCAAGATCGGTGCCTGGACCACCGGCTTTCTAACTCGAGACGGCTGGCAACATCTTGTGTTACCGGCGATTACCTTGTGCCTTTTTCAGTTGACGCTAATCATGCGACTGGTGCGCAGCGAAATGCTCGAAGTCCTGCGCACCGACTACATCAAGTTCGCCCGTGCGCGCGGCCTGACCGACCGCACGGTTCACTTTGGACATGCCCTGAAAAATACCCTGGTGCCGGTCATCACCATTACCGGGCTGCAGTTGGGCGCGATCATCGCCTTTGCCATCGTTACCGAAACCGTCTTCCAGTGGCCCGGCATGGGCCTCCTGTTTATTCAATCGATGCAAGTCGCCGATGTGCCGGTCATGTCGGCTTACCTCTGTCTGATCGCACTGGTGTTTGTGACGATCAATCTGGTTGTCGATCTCTTGTATTTCACGGTTGACCCGCGATTGCGCATTGAGCGCAGCGGCTCGGCCCACTGACCGCCAACCTGCCGCCGAACTTAAGCATAGTCTAACAATCGAGCCTGACCATGAACGTACGACTTCCCGATGCCGTCGCAAGCGCCAAGCAGGCGACCAAACCGGCGACCAAACAGGCCGACAAACAAGCGGCCGAGCCGCTGGGCGAAATTTATCTGGGTGCCCACAAAACAATCGCGGCGATTCGCGCGCAGCAGCGCGAACTGACCGACATTCGTCGCACCTTGCATGCTCATCCGGAAATCGGCTTCGAAGAATTATTCACCAGCGAACTGGTCGCCCGGCGTCTGGCCGAATACGGAGTCGACGAAGTACACCGTCACGTCGGCAAGACCGGCGTGGTCGGTGTTATTCGGGGACGATCGCAAGCGAGTGGTCGCAGCATCGGCCTGCGCGCCGATATGGATGCCTTACCGATCCAAGAGGAGAACGAGTTTGCGCACCGCTCGGCCAGCGCCGGGCTGATGCATGCCTGCGGTCATGACGGCCATACCACCATGCTGTTGGGAGCGGCCAAATATCTGGCGCAAACCCGTGATTTTGACGGCACCGTTAATTTACTTTTTCAACCTGGCGAAGAAGGCTTCGCTGGCGCGCGGGCGATGCTCGACGACGGCTTGTTCGAGCGCTTTCCGTGCGATCAGATTTACGCGATGCACAACTGGCCGGGGCTGCCGGCTGGCAAGTTGGCGGTGCGTGCCGGGCCCGTTATGGCGGCCGCCGCGCGCTTGACGATTCACATCGAAGGCAAAGGTGGTCACGGCGCGCATCCCGATCTGGCGATTGATCCAATCGTCATTGCAGCGCACATCGTTACGGCCGCACAAACGGTGGTGTCGCGCAATGTCGATCCGATTGACTCGGCGGTGCTGAGTTTGTGCGCCATTCACTCCGGTAACCTGAACGCGATGAGCGTCATTCCGCGCGAAGCCACCATTGTCGGTACGGTACGCAGTTTTAAACCAGCGGTGCAGGACCTGGTCGAGCAACGCCTGCGTGCGCTGGTCGAATCAATCGCGATCGGCTTCGGCGCAAAAGCCAGCCTCAACTTCCGGCCCGGTTACCCGGCAACGGTCAACACCGAGGCCGAGGCCTTGTTCGGTCAGGCAGTCGCCGGCGAATTGGTCGGCGATCACAATGTCATCACCGATCTTGATCCGAGCATGGGTGCCGAAGATTTTTCATTCATGCTGCAGGCCAGACCTGGTGCCTACTTTCGAATTGGTCAAGGAGGCGGCGCACTGGGCTGCTTCTTGCACAACACCCGTTATGACTTCAATGACGAGATTCTGCCACTGGGTGCGGCCTTGTTCGTTCGTTTGGCCGAAAGTGCCCTGCCTGAGTCTCGCTCAACATGAACCTGGCGCGGTTTCTCGACAGCGATCTGGTCTACAGTTTCAAGACCAACCCGGTGGCGATCATCGCCTCGATCGTCGCCTTGTTGATGATCTTCGGCGCGGTGTTCGCGCCCTTGGTGGCGCCGCACCGGCCGTTCGACCTCGCTTCCCTTTCACTGAACGATTCGCTGATTCCACCGGCCTGGATTGACAGCGGCAAAGCGACGTTTCCGTTAGGCACAGACGATCAAGGGCGCGACGTCTTCTCGACCATTTTGTACGGCTCGCGCATCTCGCTCCTGGTCGGTCTCGCATCAGTGCTGCTGGCGATGCTGATGGGCGTCCTGCTCGGCCTGGCTTCGGGTTATGTCGGTGGCCGGCTTGATGCCTTCATCATGCGCGTCGCCGACGTGCAACTGTCGTTCCCGGCGATCTTGATCGCGCTTTTGATCAGCGGTGTCACCCGCGCCCTGCTGCCACGCGGAATCGGCGACGATTGGCTGCCGGTGCTGGTTCTGATCGGCTCGATTGCGTTGGCCAATTGGGTACCTTACGCGCGCACCGTTCGCGGCTCCACTTTAGTTGAAAAGAGTAAGGAGTATGTTCAGGCCGCTCGCGTGATCGGCGTGCCGCCGGCCAGCATCATGCTCAAACATGTGCTGCCCAATGCCCTGGGACCGGTGCTGGTGATTGCCACGATCAACATTGCCACCGCCATCATCAGTGAAGCGACCTTATCGTTTCTGGGCGTCGGCGCGCCACCGACTACACCGTCGCTCGGCACGATGATCAATAACGGCAACAACTTCCTGTTTTCCGGCGAATGGTGGTTAGTGGTGTTCCCCGCCTTGGCGCTGGTTCTGCTGTGCATGTCGGTGAATCTGATCGGCGACTGGTTGCGCGATGCGCTGAATCCGCGCTTGCAATGACCCAGCCTGCGCTCCTTGAAGTGCGTAACTTGCGCGTCGAATTCACGACGCGTCGGGGCACCCTGACTGCCCTCGACGACATCTCGTTTTCGATTGCGCCCGGCGAGGTTTTGGGGGTGGTAGGCGAGTCCGGCGCCGGCAAGTCGCTGACCGGTGCATCGATCATTGGCTTGCTTGAGCCGCCCGGTAAGATTACATCGGGCCAAATTCTGCTGAACGGCCGCAGGATCGATAACTTGCCGGCCGAAGAAATGCGAAAGATTCGCGGCCGGGAAATTGGTGCCATTTTTCAAGATCCCTTGACTTCGTTAAATCCGCTGTACACGATCGGCCGACAACTGGTTGAAACCATACAGACTCATTTGCCGCTGACCGGCGCCCAGGCGAATCAGCGCGCCATCGAACTGTTGCAGTCAACCGGAATTCCGGCGGCCAAAGAGCGGATTGGCCATTATCCGCATCAGTTTTCGGGCGGTATGCGCCAACGTGTCGTTATTGCTCTGGCGCTGGCCGCGCAGCCCAAGTTGATCGTTGCCGACGAACCGACCACCGCGCTTGATGTATCGATTCAGGCGCAGATCATTGAGCTCATCAAGAAGTTGTGCCGCGAGCAAGGCACCGCAGTCATGCTGGTGACCCATGACATGGGGGTGATTGCTGAAACAGCGGATCGGGTAGCGGTCATGTACGCGGGACGAATTGTCGAACTCGGGCCAGTCTCTGAAGTCATTCATCAGCCCAAACATCCGTATTCGATTGGCCTGATGGGTTCGATCCCGTCGATCACCGATGACCGCGACCGGCTGGTTCAGATTGATGGTGCCATGCCACGCCTGAACGCCATTCCCACCGGATGCGCGTTTAATCCGCGCTGTCCGAGCGTCTTCGCGCGGTGTCTAACCGAGCGACCCGAACTGATGCCAGTCGGCCACTCGAAGGCGGCCTGCTGGTTGCATGATGGCGCTCTAGAAAACGCCGAGGCGCTCCTGAGCGCCGGGAGTACCTGAATTGCCTAAACCAACCGCCCGATGACCACACAGCTACAGCCAACGCCAGTAGGCCAACCCGCCAAACCCTTGGTCCGTGCCGAAGGCATATCCAAGACCTTTGACGTCTCCGACCCCTGGCTGAATCGGATGATCGAGCGCAAGCCGCGATTGTTATTGCATGCGGTGGACGACGTATCGTTCGAGATCAATCGCGGTGAGACCCTCGCCTTGGTCGGCGAATCGGGCTGCGGCAAATCAACCGTCGCACGGATGCTGGTCGGCTTGTACACACCGTCTGCGGGCAAGATCGAGATTGACGGGCAGGACCTGACGACACTGGCCAGCGCCGAGGGGCAAGCCTTGCGCCGCCGCTTGCAAATGATCTTCCAGGACCCCTATGCCAGCCTGAATCCGCGTTGGAAGGTCGTCGACATCATTGCCGAGCCAATTCGCGTTCACCAACTGATTGCCGATGAAGCAGGCATTCGGGCGCGTGTCGCGCAATTGCTGGGCTATGTCGGCCTGGCGGCGCACGACGTCGACAAATTTCCTCATCAATTTTCTGGCGGTCAACGCCAGCGGATATCGATTGCCCGCGCCCTCGCCTCGCAAGCGGAATTTCTGGTCTGCGATGAACCCACCTCGGCGCTTGACGTGTCGGTGCAGGCGCAAGTTTTGAATTTGATGCGCGATTTGCAACGCGAACATGGCCTGAC
>JANORY010000637.1:0-6589 GCA_031415535.1 Burkholderiales bacterium
GCCGGCCAGATTGAAGATCTGCAGGAGCGCAACATTTGGGTCGTTGGTTGCGCCGATGAAGCCACCGATTCAGTCTATTCGCTGAAGTTTGCTGGTGCTGTGGCCTGGGTACTCGGTGCTGAGGGCAAGGGATTGCGACGATTGACGCGGGTGCGATGTGATCAGCTCGCGCACATTCCGATGGCCGGGCAACTGAGCAGTCTCAATGTTTCGGTGGCCAGCGGCATCGTACTGTACGAAACCCTGCGACAGAAAAATAGCTCAGTTCCGGTCTGAACGGCGCTCATGGTTTCGATCTGAGCGTCGCTCGGCCCGTTGCTGTCCTCGAAATGTCCAGGGTGCCACTGCGCTCGCATCGCGCCACAGGCCTAAACCGTCGGCCTGCGCTTTTTGTTGCGCGTCGAAGTATTGGCTGCGCTGATCGATCGGCTGCTCGTGTGCATAACGACTGAAGTGCCAGGCCAGACCGGCCTCGAGCTGCGCTAGACCGAGATCGCGCCGATCGCAAAATACCTGGCAGATCGAACGGCCATAACGATCGATCTTCTGACACTTCGCCTCGGGTTGGCAATCCGCCACCAGCGATTTGAGATTTTTTAGCGATCGATCCGAGAACGCCTGACCCCGTTCCGGCGCGTCGATACCGGCAAGTCGCACCGATAAACGTTGTCCGCCGACATCGTAGAGCATTAGCGAGTCACCATCGAGCACGCGAGCAGTTCGCCATTGCGCGTCGGCGGCACCGACCCAGATCAATAGGACAAGGCCCATCTGCATCAGCCCGAACCTGGTTGCCGTTCGCCAGTAACTCATCCGGAATTCATCCGTTCAGGTAGACCCACTCAATAAACGCATCAATCGCCGGTAGCGCGCGATGAGCTTCTTCATGATTAACATTGGCGACGATCGCATAGTGCTTGCCGCTGGCACTTCGGACATAACCGGCAACGGCGCGAACCGCATTCAGCGAGCCGGTCTTTAAGAATGCGTTACCGGCTACCGGACTGGTTTTCAGCCGCCCACCCATGGTGCCATCGATGCCGACAATCGACATTGATTCCCGCAGCGCGCGACCGATCCAGCTTGGCCAGGCATCGATCAGCAGGCGCGCCAATACCAGCGCATGGCCGCGTTCTTCACGCGACAGACCGGAGCCATTGTCGAGTTTGATCTCGCTGGTATTCAAGCCGCGTGTCGCCAGCCAACTGCTTAAAGATTCCTGGGCCGATTCGCTGCTGGCAAAGCGTTTTGGAAACTCGGCGCTCAAGCTCAGAAACACCTGCCGCGAGACCACGTTATTGCTCCATTTATTGATTGGCTTGATCAGCTCGCTCAAGGGTGCTGATTCAATCATCATCCAGGCCTTGTGAACCGCTGGGCGCGGAGCGGCGCGCGAAGGCTTCGAGGCGACCATTGCGACCCGTTCAGAGACCGAACCGTCAAGCACACCGCCAGCCTTGCGCCAGAGCAGGGCGACCGTCTGAGCACTGAGCTCGGCATTGCTCCAGGGCGCAAGCCCGAAGCTTTGCGGGCTGCAGTCCTTCGACCATTCGCCGCCCACAACAATACTGGAATCTGCTTCGCGCCAGTCAATGGTGACGGGCCGCTTGCGATCGGCGCAGGCGAGTGTGCTGTTTTGGATCTGCAGCTCCAGCGTGATCGCTGGCAACTCGGGTCGCAGGCTGACTTCAAGGCCGCGTGCGCCGCTGCGCAACAGGACTTCGAGCTGACCTTCGTTGAGCAGAAAGGCGTCTGGATTGACATGATGCGGATTATCCCAACTCGGCTTCGGGGTATTAGCACGGTCCTTCTCGGCGTGCTGAAACGCCTGTCGGTCGAGGACGATATCGCCGCCAATCTCGCGCAGTCCACGCTTGTACATTTTGCCGAACCAGGCGAGCAGTTGCTGGTCGTTCAGCGACGGATCACCGCCGCCGACCAGGATCAGATCGCCGTCAATTCGGCCTTGGCGAAGCGGTGTGCTCAGATAGGCGGTGGTCCGCCAACGGTAGTCCGGCCCCAATAACTCAAGCGCTGACAGGGCGGTAATCAACTTGGCGGTCGACGCCAGCACCATCGGCTCTTGGGCGTTGATGGAAATCAGTGGATCGCTGGCGTCAATGGCCTGCGCGTACAGTGCAATATCCTTGCTGCCGATCTGTGCGCGCTTGAGCAGTTCGGCGACCTTCGCCGGCAGCAACTCGGCATTTTTAGTTGACGCTAACTGCTGCTGCGCGGCAATCATCGACGGCCAGCCCAGCACGGCCACGCTAGCCAGCGCCATTGCAAAGATCGTTCGTACAGATACTGCACCGAGGCCCAGAATCATGAATTCTGGCGTACGCGTTTATCTGCTCGGTGGGTCATCGACGCATCTCGCGTACAAGCTCTTTATAATGATGGGTTGACCGGCTACGCCCGCGAGTTTACCGTCTCGCCCAAAACTACTCCTGACTACGGCTGATTCGAGGCACAATTTCTTTTATGTATCAGGCGCGCACACCCTGCCATCCAAACCGCTTCCCGATTCCGATCTAGGCGACAGATCCCGGATGGCCAGCCGATTTGATGACCCCTGGAAGATCAACGCTGATCTGCACAGTCATTCGCACCAGTCCGATGGCACCTTGGCACCGGCCGATGTTGCCCGTCGCGCCCATGCCCAGGGGGTTCAGCTCTGGTCGTTGACCGATCATGACGAACTGAGCGGCATCGCCGATGCCCAGGCGCAAGCACACAGTCTCGGCCTGCACTTTGTAGCGGGTGTCGAGGTGTCGGTTACCTGGGCCGACAAGACCATCCACATTTTGGGTCTGAATGTTGATCCGGAAAATCGGCAGCTCGCCGAAGGTCTCGCGATTACACGTGCTGGACGGCTCGAGCGTGCTCATGAAATGGCGGCTAGTCTGGCGTCGGTAGGGATTAAGGACGCGTATGAAGGCGCGTTGCGATTTGTCCGTAATCCGAATCTCATTTCGCGCACCCACTTTGCCCGTTTTCTGGTTGAGGCTGGCCACTGTAGCGATACCTCTGAAGTGTTCTACCGTTATCTGATTGAAGGCAAACCCGGCTTTGTGCCGCACCGCTGGGCCAGGCTTTTTGAGGCGGTCGGCTGGATTCGCGCGGCGGGCGGTGAGCCCGTGGTCGCCCATCCGGCGCGCTATAACTTTTCTGAAACCGAGTCCTGGGCGTTCTTCTCGGAGTTCGCGCAAGCCGGTGGCAACGCCATCGAGATCATCAGCAGCAGCCACAGTCGCGACCATATTCAGCGCTTCTCGAAGCTTGCTCAGGAGTTTGGTTTTCGCGGTTCGCGCGGCTCGGACTTCCACAGCGCTGATGAGGGCCATGTCGAACTGGGACAAGTCGCGGCGCTGCCCGACTCCATCGTGCCGGTGTGGTCTGACTGGATTGATCGGTAAGCAAGAGTGACCCAACGCTTTGTCATCCATCCGTCGCACCCACAGTTGCGCCTGCTGCGCCAGGCGGCCGAACTGATGCGAGCCGGCGCGGTCGTGGCACTGCCGACCGATGCTTGTTATGTGCTCGCCTGTAGCCTGGACAATGCCGATTCGGTGGCGCGCATGCGGGCGATTCGTCAGCTCGACGACAAACATTTGCTGACCCTGATGTGTCGCGACTTGTCCGAATTGGCGAGTTATGCACAAATCGATAACTGGCAGTTCCGATTTTTGAAGGAATGGACGCCCGGTGCCTACACCTTCATATTGCCGGCGACCCGCAAGGTGCCGCGAAAGATCTGGCATCCGTCGCGAAAAACCATCGGTTTGCGGGTGCCGGGCAGTACCCTGATCGACGCGCTGCTGACCGAGCTGTCCGGGCCAGTGTTGTGCACCAGTCTGATCATGCCGCAGCACGACCAACCGCTGCAGGATCCCGATGAAATCGTCCAGTTGTTGAACCGTCGGATTGAATTGGTGATTGACGTCGGTGTGCAAGGATTGCGTCCAACGACGGTGATCGATCTGACCGGAAGTGAACCACTGGTGCAGCGGATTGGCGTTGGTGATGTTCGCGACATGACCCACACAAGCAGCAACGACCCGTAACAATCGGCCTCGGCCAACCTCTGCTGCGCGCTGCCAACATCGGCCAACATCGGCTGCCCTCGGCCGGCACCTGCCGGGGCTTGCTAGAATGCGCGAATGTTTCCCGAACGCGTAGTTTCAGGCATGCGCCCCACCGGCGCCCTGCACCTTGGCCATTACCATGGCGCCCTTAAGAACTGGGTGCGCCTGCAAAATGAATATCCCTGCTTCTTTTTCGTAGCCGACTGGCATGCCTTGACCACTCATTACGAAGAGGTCAAGGTGATTGAGGAAAACGTCTGGGAGATGGTCATTGACTGGCTGGCCGCTGGCATTGATCCGCAACAGTCGGTGTTGTTCATTCAGTCGCGGGTGCCGGAACATGCGGAGTTGCATTTGCTGCTGTCGATGTCGACGCCCCTGGGTTGGTTAGAGCGCGTTCCGACCTACAAGGATCAGCAAGAAAAGCTCTCCGACAAGGACCTCGCGACCTATGGTTTCCTGGGCTATCCGCTGCTGCAGTCGGCCGACATTCTGATGTACCGCGCTGCCTGGGTTCCAGTCGGCGAAGATCAGGTGCCGCATATTGAGCTGACGCGCGAAGTGGCGCGGCGCTTTAATCATCTGTTTGGTCGCGAACCCGATTTTGAGCAGCGTGCCGAGGAAGCGACCAAGAAGTTGGGCAGCAGACGGGCCCGCCAGTATCGCGATCTGCGCGCCCGTTATCAGCAGCATGGTGACGATGAAGCGTTAAAGCAGGGGCGCGACTTGCTGGAGCAGACGCAAAATCTCGGCCAAGCCGACCGTGAGCGGTTGTTTGGTTATCTCGAAGGCACGCGACGAATCATTTTGGCGGAACCCCAGGCCTTATTAACCGAAGCATCCAAGCTGCCCGGAATCGATGGCCACAAGATGTCGAAGAGCTACGGCAACTCGATCGCGATGCGTGAAGATCCGGCCTCGGTCACCAAAAAAATTCGTACCATGCCAACCGACCCTGCGCGGGTTCGACGTACCGATCCGGGTAATCCGGAGAATTGTCCGGTATGGCCATTGCATCTGGTCTATTCGGACGCCGACACGCGCGACTGGGTGCAGAAGGGTTGTCGAAGCGCCGGTATTGGTTGTCTGGAGTGCAAGCAACCGGTAATAGAGGCGGTGATCAAGGAACAGCAACCGTTTCATGAGCGCGCGCAGCCGTATCTCGATGACCCGGCCCTGTTGCGCAACATCATTGCCGACGGCTGTGACAAGGCGCGTCGACTGGCTCATGAAACTATGCGCGATGTCCGCGAAGTTATGGGTCTGTCGTACGACTGAAACGTTTCCGGCTGGAACGGCGCGGTGCTCCACTGGAACGGCAGCCGCCGCTAAAGCAGCGGTGTCGTACTGTCCTTAACGAGATGCATTTGCCGCAAGGCCGGCAATGCCTCCATGAATTCTTGCAATTGTGCGAACGGCAAAGGCTCGGAAATCAGAGTGCCTTGCATCTGGTCGCAATCGTAACTGCGCAGTGCCTTGAGTTCGGCGGTCGTTTCAACACCTTCGGCCATCGCTTGAAACCCAAGCTTGGCGGCCAGTGTGGTAATGGCTTGCACGATGGCGGCGTTACCGCGATCGACCGGCAAATTGCGGATAAAGGCCTGATCGATTTTCAGGCCATCCACCGGCAAGTTCTTCAGATAGGACAGTGACGCGTAGCCGGTGCCGAAGTTATCGATAATCACGCGCACACCAATGCGACGCAAATCGGAGATCAGCGCAATGGTCTTGTCCGAGGTCTCGATCAGTGCGCTCTCGGTCAGCTCGAGTCGCAGCATTTTCGGTTGCATGCCGCGCTCGCCGAGCAGGTTATTCAGCGTGGCCAGAAATCCTTCCTCAGCAAGCTGACGCGCCGAGACGTTCACCGAGACTGCCACGTCCGGATATTTGGTCAGGCCGAGTGCCAGCCGATCGTCGAGTGCTCGGCGAATGGTCCACAAGCCGATTTCGCGAATCAGGTTACTCTGCTCGGCCATCGGCAGGAATTTGTCCGGCAAAATCAGTCCGCGTATCGGATGGTGCCAGCGCAACAGTGCCTCAAAGCCAACCACTGTACGGGAGGCCAACGCAAAGATCGGCTGATAGTGCAGATCGACTTCGCCGCGCTGGATCGCCAGCGGTAATTCGCTGGTCAACTGCAACTGCTCGGTGCGCTCATCCGACAGGCCGCCGGTGAAGAACTGAACGTCGTTACGACCTTCGGATTTCACCTGATACATGGCCGCGTCAGCCCCCTTGATGAGGACCTTGGCATCATTACCATCAGTAGGTGCAATGGCCACGCCGATACTGGCCGACAAAAAGTACGGACGATTATTCAGAATAAAGGGCTTTTCAATCGCCGCCAGCACCTGTCGCGAAATCGCCTCGACCTCGGCGCGCTGCGCAGTGTCCGAGAGCAACAGGATAAATTCATCGCCGCCGATCCGGCCGGCAACATCGATCGGGCGAATCGTGTCCCGAAAGCGCCGTGCGACCTCGATCAGGACCTGATCGCCGAC
>JANORY010000638.1:0-11575 GCA_031415535.1 Burkholderiales bacterium
CAGATTCCTCCGCCAAATCGCGAGCCTCTAGGTTTTGCCGCCTACGCGCTCGATGTAGCTCCCATCGATTCAGCGCAGGAGCTGACCGCTCGGCTGATGGCCGCGTACGGCCACGCCTGGCAGGCGTTGACGCCAAAGCGGCAGCGCGCAGCGGCGCAGTCGTTCAAGCGCTGGTTGGGCGTAGGGGCATTGCTGCTCGCGGTGCTGGCCTTGTTCCTGCCGATTCGCCTGTCGGTATTGGCACAGGCCGAGATCATCGCGCTCGACGCCTTGGCCATCTCCTCGCCGATGGACGGGGTCATCAAGAATTTCATGGTGCAACCGAACCAGACCGTGACGCAGAACCAACTGCTGTTTACCTTGGACGAAACTACTTTGCGCAATCGGCGTGAGGTGGCCATTACGCAATTTCAAGTCGCGCGCGCCGACGCATTGGCGGCAGCACAAAAGGCCTTCGATAACGCGCAGAGCCGCTCCGAATTGGCCTCCTTGAACGGCAAGGTCGCCGAACGACAGGCTGAGGTCGCCTACGTCGATGAGTTGCTCAAGCGCATTGAAGTGCGCTCGCCAGCCAAGGGCGTGCTGGTTTTCGGTGACGTCAATGACTGGCAGGGCAAACCGGTGGTTACCGGTGAACGAGTGGCGTTGCTGGCCGATCCGAAGGACGCCGGTGTACTGATCTGGTTACCGGTGTCCGACGCGATCAATCTCGAAGCGGGTGCTGCGGTCAAACTTTATTTGCAGATTGCCCCGTTAAAGCCGTTGACGGCGACGCTTTCGCAGACCAGTTATCAAGCGGTGCAGTCGCCCGAAGGCATCAGCGCTTATCGCCTGCGCGCGAAGTTTGATGCGCTTGATGAACAGCAGTCGAAGTTGGCCAGGATCGGTCTGAAGGGCACCGCAAAAATATTTGGCGAGCGTGCGCCGCTGGCCTACTACTTGTTCCGTCGGCCTTTGTCGACTCTACGGGAACTGACGGGTCTGTAATGTCGAATGCGGCAGGCCCCAGCGCGGTGCTTGGTTCAGTGACGCCGGCGCTCGGTGCGCTCGGTGCAGCGCCAGGCGCGAGCCAGTTTAAGGTCGCGGCACCGCAGCGCGAACTGCCAGCGTTACGCGAAGATTTGAAGTTGTTCCCGGCAGCGGCTAACCGTGATGGCTCGCCCGCCTGGATGATTCAGGACCCGGTCAGTAATCGCTTCTTCCGGATTGGCTGGATTGAATTCGAGATCTTGTCGCGCTGGCATTTGAAGAACCCGGCACTGCTGCTGCAATCGATTCAGGAAGAAACACCCCTGACGGTCAGTGAAGATGATCTGCTCGCATTGCTGAGTTTTTTTCGCCAGCATCAGTTGCTGCGTGCCAGCGACGCGGCTGCCGTCGATTTCTTGCGCGGCATTGCGCTGCGCGCTCGTGCCAGCCGGTGGCAATGGCTATTGCACAATTATCTGTTCTTCCGGCTGCCCTTGATCCGTCCGCAAGGTTTTCTGGCTGCTGTGACGCCGATTCTGAGTCTGGTTTATTCGCGCACTTTTTTCATGGTCTCAATTGTCGCGGCGGTGCTGGGATTGTTTTTGGCAGCGCGGCAATGGGATGTATTTGTGCACACCTTTGCGGACCACCTGACACCGAGCGGTTTGCTCGGTTACGCGGCGGCGCTGATCTTTGCGAAAACCATTCATGAATTCGGCCATGCGGTGACGGCCACCCGATATGGCATTCGGGTTGCGCACATGGGTATTGCATTCCTGGTGCTCTGGCCGATGTTGTACACCGACACCGGCGAGTCGTGGAAACTGTCTGATCGCAAACAGCGCTTTCGGATTGCGGCGGCCGGGGTCGCCTCGGAGTTTGCGATTGCTGGATTCGCCACGCTGGCCTGGAGCCTGGTCGATGACGGCGCCTTGCGCAGTGCCTTGTTCTTTCTGGCGACGACCAGTTGGATACTAACGGTCGGCATTAACGCCAGCCCGTTCATGCGCTTCGATGGTTATTTCCTGCTCTCTGACACCCTCGATCTGCCCAATCTGCATGCGCGCAGTTTCGCGCTGGCCAGAGTGCGCTTGCGACGCTGGCTGTTGGGATGGAAAGACGCTGACCCGGAAGTGTTTGAGCCCGGCCTGCGGCGATTTTTGATCGTGTTTGCGTTCCTGACCTGGATCTATCGATTGATAATTTTTCTGGGGATTGCAGCGGCGGTTTATTATTTCTTCTTCAAGTTGTTGGGTATTTTTCTGTTCGTTGTGGAAATTATCTGGTTTGTTTTTCGACCGCTGTGGCTGGAGATCAAAGTGTGGGTTGAGCGACGTTCGCAAATTGGACTGCAACGCTGGCTGGGTCTGTTCGCAGTGCTAGCACTGTTGCTGGCGGTGCTGGCCTTTCCGTGGGCGCGCAACGTCGGCGGCGAGGGCTGGTTACATGCCGAACAGCAACAACTGATTTACAGCCCATTTCCGGCTCGTGTGGCAAGCCTGCACCCGGAAGGCGTCATCAAATCCGGTGCGGTACTGATTACCCTTGATTCACCGGATACGCGCAGCAAAGCGGTGCAGTCGCGAATTCTGGCCGACTCGTTAGCATTGCAACTCGATCAGATGGTGGGCCGCAGCGACGGTGCTGAGAAACGCGGGGTGCTGGCCGAACAATTGGCGCAACAGCAGGCCGAGTTGGGCGCGCAGCAAGCCGAGTTACAACGCCTCGAGTTGCGCGCGCCGTTTGATGGCCGACTGCTCGATCTTGATCATGATGTGCAACCCGGCGTCTGGATCACCGCGAACCAGGCAATTGGCATTCTGATTGATCCGCTAAGTTGGATTGTTGACGCACTGGTCGAGCAAAAATCACTTGATCTGATCAAGGTCGGCAGCGCGGTGCGCTTTTATCGGCGCAATCGGTTCGAGGCCCCGCTGTCGGGCGATGTCGTGGCAATTGATTCGGCGCGTGCGCAGGTGTTGCCGCATGCCATGTTGGCGAGTGATAACGGCGGCCGGGTTGCGGCCACCAAACAGGCTAATGGATCACTGACACCACGCGATGCACTGTACCGGGTACGGATCAAGTTGAACACCGACCCGCAAATGCACCGGTCGGTCGAAATTGGCGCGGCCATTATTGACGGCGGGCGGCGCAGTTTTCTGGCCGATCTGTGGACCAATCTGTTGGCCTTGATTGTTCGCGAGAGCGGCTTCTAGCAGCCCGACAGGCTTGCTAGCACAACCCGATCACTTGAGGGCGCGCGGCTGCCACCAGTTTGGCGACACGCTGACAAATTCGCCTTTCTCATGCAGGCGATTGGCGAGCTCCAGTGAGGCCATCCCCGGTGCCGACTCAACCAGCCACAGCCCGGTCTGGCTGCCGATTTCGCGAACCGCCTTTAATCCGCGCTCGTTCAAATAGCTGCGTGCTTGTTCGTCGGGCAAGGTCTGGCGAAGTCGTACAACAATGCCGCCGGGCAGGGCGCGACCGCGCGCGTTATCGTCGGCCTGATCCCGAAACAGCGGCGACATTTTTTCACCCATTGACTTGGTCGTTGGCATGCTCTTGACGACCGCCGACTGGGTCCGATCCTGGCTCGAGAAGTCGGCAACCTGCCCCGCATCGATCCACAGCGGACGCTTGATTTCGCCGTCATACCAGTAATGCACGGCAGCGCCTTTGGTCTGTGCGTGCACCGGCGCGGCGGTGGCAATGAACAAAAAGGACAGCGCGGACAGCGCCGACGCAATGGCAAACGTGTTTGCAGAACGCAGCTTGAACATGGTGAACATCATCAATCATCTACCCCAAAAACGAATGCTCCAATTGCGAACCGTGCCGGTATCAACCGGGATCATGTCATTGACCTGCAAGCGCCAGCCTCCCGCCACGTTCTCGCCCAGATGTCGCACCGAGCCAAAGCCCCACGGATTGGCACCGCTGGCGTCGCCGTACGAGCCGCAGCTCCCCTGGCAAACGCGCGCACTGGCCAGCTCGCTGACCAGACCGTTCGGGCTTACCAGGCGCACGCGCAGATCGCCGGACGCAGTGTGGGTCGCTGCAAACTTCACTTCAATGTACTCAATCTTGGTAATGCCACAACTGCCCGCTGCAATCACCTGATTGTCCTCGACTGTTGGTCCCGGCACGGCGTTGGCCGAACTAGTACCGGTAGCGTCGGCAATACTCAGACTCACTGTGCGATTAAACGGTCCGCAAGACTGCAAGGTTGACGAGTTACCAACCGACACCCAATTGGCCGCACGGGCGATCGCGGTTTGCGCATTGGCGACCCCGAAGGCATAACTGGGGTGATAGTTAAAGCCGAAGTTATTGGTCCACAAGGCATTATTTGCATCGTTTTTGCGTGCCGTCTCGGCCAGAATCAGACGGACGTCGCGCCAGCTTAATTCCGGGCGTACCGCTAACATCAGGGCGACCACGCCGGACACCATCGGTGTGCTGGCCGAGGTGCCAGAGAAATCACTGCGATAGCCGCCACCGCTGCTGCGGCCGGTGATGTCAGTGGTCGACACGTTGGCGGTGCGATCGCTCGACACACCACACACCAGGACATTGGCACCGACCTCGCTGTACCAGGGCTTGGTGCCTTTGTCGCTGATTGCACAGACGGTATTGACACCCAGGAAATTGGTGTAGCCGTCAAAGTTGGCATTGTCCGAATCGCCGGTGCAGGATCCGTCCTGACTGACCAGGCCGGTGTAACAGCCGCCATTGCCGGAGGGAAAGACATAGATCGAACCTTTGCCGGCGCGGCCCTTCTCAATGCCACTGGCAATCGCCGTCTTGAATGCAGACTCGGCGGCATGCAATTGACCGTCATCGGGCGAACCCCAACTGTTGTTGTAAACCCCAACTTGCGCACCGTCGCGCAACAAGGCGTCGGCAATGTCGGTATCCAGATTGGTCGCCAGCGCGTTGTAGCCGACCAAGGAAGCGCGGGGTGCCACGCCGGCGACCCCAATCGCATTGCCGTCGCGCGCGGTGATCAAGCCGGCAACAGCAGTGCCATGATCGTCGTTGATCGTGCAGGGTAAGGGGAATGCGCCAGCCTTGTTGACCCCGGAACGATAGCTAAAGCTGCCGCCGGCCACAACATTGGGCGACAAATCGGGGTGAGTCACCTCAATGGCGTCGTCAATCACCGCCACGCGTGTGCCAATGCCCTTGGTCGTTATCCAGGCCGCGACTGCGCGCATGTCTTCGCCAATGACACCGCCCGACTGACCGGTATTCTGTAAATGCCATTGACTCGCTGACAGCGGGTCGACCCCTGACGACGGGTTGGTAGCGCCGAGGTTATAAGCCAGACAACCGCTCTCGTTCTGATAGGGTGCGGCGTTTGGCGCAGGTGCCGAGGTGGGTGTTGCGGTGGGTCCAGGCGCGGGTGCGGCGGTCGGCGTGGTGCCCGTGGTCGTTCCACTGGTGCCGCCACAGGCCGCGTTCACCATAACAATGGCACAGACCAGTCCGAGTGGGACTAACTTCATGAATCGGACCTTCTGATAAACACTGCCTGACACATAACTTAGAATTTTAGACGAAGCTGGTGTTGTCCTTGCTTATATTCCCTTCTGAATTCCGGCTAAACACACATTAGGAGCCTAAATGCCTCGTATTCGATCCCTATTAGTCGCTAATCGCTCGGAAATTGCGATCCGAGTCATGCGTGCGGCTGCCGAATCGGGCATTCGGACGGTTTCGATTTACTCCTTCGAGGATCGATTCGCCTTGCATCGCTTCAAGGCCGATGAGAGTTATCTGGTGGGTGAGGGCAAAAAACCCTTGCAGGCTTATCTGGATATTGAAGACGTCATTCGGATCGCCCGCTTGGCAAAAGTAGATGCGATTCATCCGGGTTACGGTTTCCTGTCCGAGAACCCGGAGTTGCCACTGGCTTGCGCAAGTGCGGGCATTTTGTTTGTCGGGCCGACTTCGCAAGTCATGACCACGCTGGGCAACAAGGTGGCGGCACGCAACGCGGCGATTGCGGCCGGTGTGCCGGTTATGCCGGCGACCGGACCCTTGCCGCGTAGTGAGCCGGCCAATCGCGCCGATGATTTACGACAGGCCAAAATTGAAGCGGCAAAAATTGGCTACCCACTGATGCTCAAAGCCAGTTGGGGTGGTGGTGGTCGCGGCATGCGCGTGCTTGAGAGCGATGCCGATCTGGACGCGCAGCTCGAAGCGGCCCGTCGCGAGGCGGGGGCTGCGTTCGGTAATGACGAGGTTTATCTTGAAAAGCTGGTTCGCCGCGCGCGTCATGTCGAAGTGCAAATCATTGGCGACACCCACGGCAACCTGGTGCACCTGTTCGAGCGCGACTGCTCGGTGCAGCGGCGCAATCAAAAAGTGGTCGAGCGTGCGCCGGCACCTTATCTAGATCAGCGCTCGCGCGAGATGCTGTGTGAGGCGGCCTTGACGCTGGGCCGCGCCGTTAATTACACACACGCCGGTACGGTTGAGTTTTTGATGGACGCCGATACCGGTAAATTTTTCTTCATCGAAGTTAATCCGCGTATTCAAGTTGAGCATACGGTGACCGAGGAGGTCACCGGTATTGACGTCGTCAAGTCACAACTGCGCATCACCGAGGGCGCACGAATCGGCGATGCCGATTGTCCGGTGCCCGCTCAAGCCGATATTCGATTAAACGGTCATGCCTTGCAATGTCGAATCACTACCGAAGATCCGGAGCATGGATTTACACCGGACTACGGCCGCATTACCGCCTATCGCAGCGCTGCCGGTTTTGGCGTTCGTCTAGATGGTGGCACCGCCTATGCGGGTGCGGTGATCACCCCTTACTACGATTCACTACTGGTCAAGGTCACCGCCTGGGCGCCGACTCCTCACGAGGCGATCCGGCGCATGGATCGCGCCCTGCGGGAATTCCGAATTCGGGGTGTTGCAACCAATTTGCAGTTTGTTGAGAACATCATTAATCATGCGGATTTTTCGGCAGGCCTGATCACCACTCGCTTTATTGATTCGACCCCGGAATTGCTGCGCTTTGTTAAGCGGCGCGACCGGGCCACCCGGCTCCTCAGATATATCGGCGACGTCAGCGTCAATGGCCATCCGGACATGAAAGGTCGCATCAAACCCGATTTGAGTCATGCGCACTTGATCAAGCCGAAAATCGATCTGGTCAGCGCGGTTGCGCCGGGATCCAGAGATCTGTTGCGTGAACTGGGGCCGCAAAAATTCGCGCAATGGATGCTCGATCAAAAACGGGTGTTGCTGACCGACACGACCATGCGCGACGCGCATCAGTCCTTATTCGCCACCCGGATGCGAACCCTCGATATGACCCGGATCGCACCGTATTACGCGCGTCTGGCACCACAACTGTTTTCGGTTGAATGCTGGGGTGGTGCGACCTTTGATGTCGCCATGCGCTTTTTGAAAGAAGACCCGTGGCAGCGTTTGTCGCAACTGCGCGCGGCCATGCCCAATCTGCTGTTGCAAATGCTGCTGAGGGCCTCGAATGCGGTCGGTTATACCAATTACCCGGATAACGTCGTGCGTTATTTTGTCGAGCAGGCCGCCCGCGGTGCCGACGGCAAGGGTGGCATTGATTTGTTTCGGGTGTTCGACTCCTTGAATTGGGTACAGAACATGCGGGTTGCGATTGATGCCGTCAACCAGGCCGGCGCGTTGTGCGAGGGGGCTATCTGTTACACCGCCGATATTCACGACAGCACGCGCAAGTACGGCCTGCACTATTACCTGCAATTGGCGCGCGAGTTGAAGGCGGCAGGCGTACATATTTTAGGCATCAAGGACATGGCCGGTGTGTGCCGGCCTCGTGCCGCGCGCGAGCTGGTTGCAGCGCTCAAAGCCGAGACCGGCTTGCCGGTACATTTCCATACCCATGACACCAGCGGCATTGCGGCGGCGTCGGTACTGGCGGCGATTGAAGGCGGTGCCGATGCGATTGATGGTGCGCTCGATTCGATGAGTGGCTTGACTTCGCAGCCCAATCTGGGGGCTATTGTGGCGGCACTGGAGGGCAGCGAACACGACACCGGCATGAACCGAGCCGCACTGGCGCAGTTATCCGACTATTGGGAAGGTGTGCGCAAATATTATTCGCCGTTCGAAGCTGATATTCGCTCCGGCACGGCCGATGTTTATCAACATGAGATGCCGGGCGGCCAGTACACCAATCTGCGCGAGCAGTCGCGCTCAATGGGTCTGGAGCACCGTTGGCCCGAGGTGTCCCGAACTTATGCAGCGGTCAATCTGCTGTTCGGTGATATCGTCAAGGTGACGCCGACCTCGAAGGTGGTCGGCGATTTGGCGATCTTCATGGTCGCCAATAGTTTGAGCGTCGCAGACGTCATGGACCCGGCGCGCGACGTGGCGTTTCCCGAGTCAGTGGTGTCCTTGTTCAAGGGCGAATTAGGCTTTCCGCCGGACGGATTTCCGGCGGCGGTGTCGCGCCGCATACTCAAATGCGATAGCGCCGCGCCGCTGCTGGACGCGCCACCGCAACCGTACCGCCCTGGTGATCTACTGCCTGCGCTCGATCTGCGTGCCGCGCGAGTGGACGCCGAGCGCGCGGTCGGACATTCGATCAGTGACGCCGATCTGGCCTCCTACCTGATGTATCCCAAGGTATTCGCGGACTATGCGGCCCACCTGCGCCGTTATGGTGACGTCAGTGTGCTGCCGACACCGACGTTTTTCTATGGACTGGGCGAACAAGAGGAAGCCGCGATTGATCTGGACCCGGGTAAAACGCTGGTTCTGGTCATGCAAGGAACCGCGCCGTCCGAAGACGAAACCCAGATCAAGGTTTTCTTTGAATTAAATGGCCAACCGCGCACCATGCGCGTCGAGAAAGCCGGTGTGCTGGCGCGGGTTGCGAAGCGTTCGGTGGCAGTTCCTGGCAATCCAGCGCATGTGCCAGCACCAATGCCGGGTATGGTCGTAACCGTGGCCGTGCGGGCCGGCCAGAATGTCAAGGCGGGCGATCCGCTAGTGTCGATCGAAGCGATGAAAATGGAGTCGCAGATTCGTGCGGAGCGCGATGCGACGGTGAAAGCGGTGCATGTGAAGTCGGGCGATACCGTTGCGGCACATGATCTGCTGATTGAATTGACCACTTGAAAGTGACGGCATGCCGATGCGACGAAAAATTCTGGCAGTGGGCTTAACGGTGCCCTGGCTGAGCGCGTGTTCGCCGGTCGGCATTCTGGCCGCCCTGACCCGCTTCGGCGGCGAGACACGATTGGGTGTTTCGTACGGGACTCACGAGCGTCATAAGCTTGACATATACCGCGCCCAGGGCGATCGCACCGGCAGTCCCACTGTGCTGTTTTTTTATGGCGGCTCCTGGAATCACGGTGAGCGTGGCGATTATGCGTTTGTTGGCAAGGCCTTGGCGGCACGCGGCATTACCACGGTCATCGCTGACTATCGACTCTACCCGGAGGTTCGTTATCCGGAATTCCTGAACGACTGTGCGATGGCGGCTGCTTGGACCTTACGCGAGGTGGCGCAACTGGGCAAGGATCCGAAGCGAATATTCGTGATGGGGCATAGTGCCGGTGCCTATAACGCGGCAATGCTGGCGCTCGATGCGCGTTGGTTGCGGGGACAGGGTGCCGACCCGGCGCAGTGGGCGGGCTGGATCGGCCTGGCCGGGCCGTATGAGTTTTTGCCGATCACCAACCTCGAAGCTCAGCCGGTCTTTTTCCATCCGAATTACCCTCAGTTGACCCAACCGATCGAGTTGGTCAGCGTCAAAGCGCCGCGCACCTTATTGTTGAGCGCCCGATCGGATGTCCTCGTCAATCCGATTCGCAACAGCGAAGCACTCGCTCTGCGCCTGCGACACGCCAAGGTTGAAGTCGAATATTCGAGCTTCGATCGGGTCAGCCATCAGACCCTGATCGGCGCGCTGTCCTCGCCGCTGAGTTGGATGGCCCCGGTGGCCGAATCGGTGCAGCGATTTGTCGGCGTCGCGTAGCGTCTGCATGCACGCAACGTTAGTGTCGTAAAAATCCCGACCTGCAGTCGACTTGATTCGCTCGCTGCGCGCGCTCCAGCGTTCAGTCGTTATGCTCATCTCCTGCGTCTGGAGGGGTCTTGGCGCTGCAGAGGAGAGGTTGATGAGAATAGCCCAAGTTTTTGGGGCTTGTATGTTCGTGCTCGCGTTCCTTGCAGGCACTGGCAAAACGGCCCATGCGCAAGACGCCAGAGCACACGAAGCTTATGTTCATCCCGAGTCGAAGCTGCACTTTCCGGCAATCCTCGGAAACTCGCGTCGCCTGAGTGTTCAGAATTATCAAGACCCGCGGCTGGGGATTGCGGTGACTTATCAGGTCGCCGGTCTAGGGCGTGCCGACTTTTATGTTTATCAATCCGGGCAGGGTCAGGTGCCGAGTGGCATTAATTCTGAACCGATGCAAAGAGCCTTGTTTGACGCCCATAGTGATGTCAGCGAAGCGGTGCGGCGTGGTGCTTATGTCGCAGCCGATCCCTTGTTTCCGTCGTCGAATACCTATGAGTTGCCGAACCGGATTCCGCGTATTTATTTCAGCGCCTATCGGCTGAGTCGAGCCAGTCAGATCAACCAGCCGATGGTGTCCTGGATGTTTATGACCGGCATGGCCAATCATTTCGTTAAGATTCGAATCTCGCACTCGGAGTTGCAAATGCCGACCGGCCAAGAGCGCGTAGCCGAGACCTTGAGCGCGTTCTTTGCGGCTAATCGAGACTATTGGTAAGGCGTGGGTTGAGCAAACGGGCGGTAATCGTCGAGTTTTAAAACGACCGTTTACCGGTCAAATACTCAAGTCGGGCTTCACGAACGGTGATCAGTTCGTTGAGGGTTTCGTACGGAAAGCCGGCGCGACCGCCTCGTTCATCCATCAGCAGTTCATCAACGAAGCGGCGTAAGCGACGCGCGTCATCCCAAACCGCCGCCAGTCGATTGACCAGATGCGGAAAGTGCACAGCGGTATGGTCGAGCGATACACCGGCCGGCAAGTTGCACAGCAAGCCATTGGCCCGACGGTCCAGCGGCTCGTGAACCCGCCTGGGTTTTGGTATGGCTGCCTGGGGTACCACCGCATGAGGTGCGGCGGGTGCTCGCGCGAGGTTTTGACGCGGATCGTCGATGCCCAGAAACTCTTTCGTAAAGGAGTAGCGCGTTTTATACATTTGCGCACGATACCTTGCGGCAGCGCATTTGGCTGTGAAATAGTTGGCGTAGCCGCTCAGCGGTTTTTACACTGGACGGCCGGAAGCCTCGATAAGCCCCTACTTTTGGAATATGAATGACGAAGATTAATGCGCTGATGTTTGACCTGGGAGGGGTCGTGCTCGAGATTGATTTTGACCGGGCGTTTGCCTACTGGGCCAGTTTGGCCGGCGTGGACATGCAAACGATCAAGGGCCGCTATCGGGTCGACGAAGCCTACCGCCAACATGAGCGGGGTACGCTCAGCGGTGCTGGCTACCTGGCCCATCTGCGCCAACTGCTCGGCGTAACGCTAACGGACGAGGCGCTGACTGTCGGTTGGAATCAGATACTGCGCTCGCCAATCGCCGGCATGCCCGATTTGCT
>JANORY010000639.1:0-1828 GCA_031415535.1 Burkholderiales bacterium
GCCGGCCAGAACATCTTCGCGAAACGCGGTTCGCGGCGCTGCGACACTCATACCCTAGCCCCCGTCTTGCTGAACGCACCATTTGCGCGGCTCGAATCGGTCGCCACTGAATGGGACGATTTGCCATGAAAGTCAGCGAAAATCTTTCGGCCGATGATGTGTTTCATGACCTCGATCGAACCGCCGGCGATCTTCACCACGCGCGCATCGGCGTAAGCCCGCGCGATCGGGTACTCCCACATGTACCCCCAGCCACCGAACAGTTGCAGGCACTCGTCGACGACTTTGCAGTGCAGATTGCTAAGCCACATTTTGGCCATCGCAGCGTCGACGG
The DNA here is from genome assembly GCA_031415535.1 of Burkholderiales bacterium. Lineage (GTDB taxonomy): Bacteria > Pseudomonadota > Gammaproteobacteria > Burkholderiales > Burkholderiaceae_E > JANLTP01. Next base: position 335 of record JANORY010000639.1, read on the forward strand.
CATCGAGCTGTCCGGCAACAAAGCTGGCAATACATTTATCAACGAAGTGCCGGCCCACCACGGCCTCGGTCTTCAGTTCGGCGAGCTTGAACTGAGTGTTCTGAAAATCGGCGATGGTTTGACCGAACGCCTTACGCTGCGCAACGTATTCGACCGTCCACTCGATAACGGTTTCCGACACTACCGCCGAGCGAATCGCCTGGGCGAGCCGCTCTTGTGCGAGCTTGGTCATCATTAACGAAAAGCCCTGGCCTTCAGCGCCGAGCATGCTGCTGGCGGGTACCCGGACATCATCAAAAAAGAGCTCCGAAGTGTCTTGTGCCTTCATGCCCAGTTTGGTCAGATTTCGGCCGCGACGAAATCCGGGCAGGCTGGTGTCAACCAAAAATAGCGTTATGCCTTTTGCACCGGCAGCCGAATCGGTTTTAGTCGCCAGAACAATCAGATCGCAAAGCTGGCCGTTAGAGATGAATACTTTCTGACCCGAAATGACATAGTCATCACCTTTGCGCGTGGCGCGGGTGCGAATGTTCTTCAGATCAGAGCCCGCATGCGGTTCACTCATGCCCAGCGAGCCTATCGCTTCGCCGGAGACCATCTTTGGCAGCCATTGGCGCTTTTGCGCCTCGCTGCCGAACGAGGCCAGGTAGGTGGCGACCAGATCGCAGTGAATCATGAAACCCGGACCGGTGAAGCCGGAGCGTGCCATTTCTTCAAACACCACGACGTCAAACAAATAGTCAGCCCCCAGACCACCATACGCTTCGGGCACGGTGCAACACAACATGCCGGCTTCGCCGGCTTTTTTCCACAGCTCGCGAGGCACCACGCCGTCACTCTCCCACTGCTGGTGGTACGGCGCGATCTCCTGGGCAATGAAGCGCTGAACCGTACGGCGAAACAGTTCATGATCTTCATTGAACAAATCACGCGAAAGCATCAGAAATTCCTTTGATCAAACTGGGCAAAACGAAACGGCCCGCCGCTATAGGCAGGTGAAATCCCGGACAGAACGGCAGCAAGGTCCAGAGCCGCTGGGTCTGTCACCCGGCCAGCGGCCGATGCTCGAGCGGCTACTTCGGCCAGCACCGCATTGATTGCCGCCGGGGCGGCAATCGCTTTTGCGGCCGCGAGCTCGCGCAGCACGCTGGGCACGAGCGGCGTACAAAACAAAAGGCATTGCAGTTGGCGCGCCAATGCGGCTAACACACCCTGCATCTGTGCCCGGGTGGCTACCGCGATAGAGCCACCACCGACCCACTCAATCACTCGTCCGTAGTCAGAGCGCTCGCTTAGCAGCAACACGGGCAGCACGGGCAACACTGCGGCGGACTCGCTGGCGACGGGTTTACTGGCGACGGCAACCACGTCCAGCAGCACCCGGAAACACAGTTTGTCAGCCGCTTTAAACTCAGCCTGATTGGCACCCAAGCGGTTGTCATCAGTGATCGGAATACCGGTACGCATCAACGCCTCGCGCCAAGCGACACGATC
>JANORY010000640.1:0-2624 GCA_031415535.1 Burkholderiales bacterium
ATCGATATCAAGATCATGCCGGCCAGGACGCACAAACCAAAACGGACCACCAGTCGCAGCCGCCAAAGCGCGGCGAGTGCCTGTAGCAGCCGTTGTCCCAGGGGCGGCGCAAGCGTCAATACGGCGGTGTTCAGCGCGGCAGTGTTCATAGAGCCGCTAACGGATTCGAATTCGGGGGTCGAGCGCGGCGTAGGCGATGTCGACCAGAAAGTTGACCACCAGCACGTTGATTGCGGTAATCACCAGCACGGCCTGAATGACCGGAAAGTCCTTCTCGAAGATCGCGTTGACCGCCATCCGGCCGACGCCGGGCAATGCAAAAATCACTTCGATAATGAATGCTCCGGCCAGCATGCCACCGAAGGTGAAGCCGAGCACGGTAACTATGGGAATCATTGATGGCTTGACTGCATGCCGGAACAGGATCTCGACTTCACTCAGGCCCTTCGATCGGGCCGTTCGAATGTAGTCCTGACGCAGGTTGTCCAGCAGGCTGGAACGAACATAGCGTGCCAATACGCCGGCCAGATGTGAGCCGATGACAAAGGTCGGCAGCAGCATTGATTGGATATTCGCCCACGGGTCCTCGAAAAAGGGTGTGTATCCCGAGGGTGGCAAAAGCTTGAAGATCACCGCAAACAGGTAGATCAGTGCCAGCGCTTCGAAGGTTGGTGGCAGCGCGATACCGATGAGGCTGCCACCCGAGAGCAGGCTGTCGAGCGCCGTGCCGCGCTTGAACGCGCAGATCATGCCGATCGGAATTCCGATCACCAGCGCCCAGATCAAGCCGCCAAAGAACAACTCCAAGGTTACCGGCGCGCGCTGCAAGAACATATCTTTGACGGCTTGACCGGAACCCATTGAAAGGCCCCAGTCCCCGGTCACAAATTTTGCTAGCCAGCGAAAAAACTGCTCGAAGGCGTTACCGTCTTGTCCGTAGTATTTTCGGACCGCATCCAGCCCACGACTATCGGCAACTTCGCCGGTCACTTCGATCGCGGCCAGCAAGGCGTCGCCTGGCATCAGTTGAACTGCAGCGAATGAAACCACGACGACGATACACAACACAATGGCCGCGTGGACACTGCGATACAACAGGAATTGCAGCATTCGAAGTCAGCCGGTACCTGGCTTGCCGTTGGCGAACCAGAGCGGATGAGTAAACCACCAGGACTCCTTGTACTTCAAGTTGCCGTCGTGGCTAAAGCCTCGAACCCATTTCTGATAGGCCACTACTGACAGATCCCACCACAGCCAGACGTCGAGCGAATCGTCGACAACACGTTTTTCGAGGGCTTGATACATTACTTGTCGTTTGTCGATCGACAACTCGTTTCTGGCCGCATCGATTTGTGCAACCAGTTCGGGGTTCTCGGGCCGGCCTTGTGAAAAATTGCCATTCGGATGGTACAAGCCCGTCATTGCAAGGTCCGGGTCGAGCACAAACACCCAGCCACCGGTAGCCATGTCGTAATCCGCAGCAGTTCTGCGTGCCGCTGCGGCGACTGGTGCCAGCGCGTCGAACTGCCAGTTGATACCGACCTGCATCAGCATGTTCTTGACCGCTTCGGCGACCTGGATCGCCTCCGGCGTGTTCAAGGTGTAGCCGCGAATCGTCACGCCTTTCTCGAAGCCAGCCTGTGCCAGCAATTCCTTCGACTTCTGCGGGTCGTGCGCGATTGGCTTGAGCGTCGGATTGTGCGCCCAGTGATCGGACGGGTACAGGCCGCTGGCCGGACGTGCCAGCCCGAATTGAGTCCCGTCGATGAGCCCCTTGCGATCGATCGCGTGATTGATGGCCTGGCGAACGCGGATATCTTTGGCCGGACCCTTGGCGCTGTTCAGACGAAAGCCCGACGCATGATTGGCGGGCAGCGTGTGCACGCTGTAATTTTTGTCGTTGTACACCGCCGGATACTGCGATTTCTCAAGCGCGAGCATGTCGAGTTTGCCAGCGCGGAAATTGGCCAGACGAACCGACGGGTCGGGAATGACCGAGATCAGCATACCGTCGAAATACGGCATATCCGGTCTGCCCAGCGCCTTCGCCAGCCACCAATTCGGATTGCGCTTGAGTTTCAGGAAATTTCCGGGACTGGCTTCTTCGACCGTGTACGGCCCGAGCCCCATGGGCGCGCTTGATTCAAACTTTTTCGCGTCCTGCTGCAGCGCCGCTGCAGACAGCACATAACCGGCCGCACCGGCCAACATGCCTTCGAACGACGACCAAGGCTGCTTAAGATTGAATCTCAGCTTCAGCGGCCCGACAATTTCTACGCTGTCGAGGTCGGCGATCGTGCCGATCGTCCAGGCGGCGTTCTCGGCTTTGCGAATCCAGTCGAACTGATATTTGACCGCTTCAGCGTTCAGGGGCGAGCCGTCGTGAAACTTGATGCCGTCGCGCAAGGTCATCAGCACGGACTTGGGCGATTCCCGAACCACCGACTCGGCAACGTACGGTACGGTCGGCCGATAGGCACCATCATTGACGATGAATTTCTCATGGATGAAACTGGTCGACACCCAGTCGTTAACCGGCCATCGGTTCGGATTCATATTGCCGATGTAAATGGGTGCCGCCAGGCGGATGATTCCGCCGCGTACCGGCTTTTCGTCATCGGCGG
>JANORY010000641.1:0-1267 GCA_031415535.1 Burkholderiales bacterium
ATTGATCGAACCCGAAATTGCCAGTTTCAGGCGGCGCTTCTCCAGCGTGTCGTCAATGATGCCGTCGCGATCCTTGACGAACTTGATGGCACCGTCCGGATCGGCCAGCACATCCTTGACCGCCTTGGTAAAGGCGCGCAGAAATCCTTTGACGGCTTCCGGATTCTTCTTGGCGAATTCATCAGACACGATTACCGCATTGCCGTAGAGCTTCACCCCGAATTGCGGGTAGGGCAGAATCGCGACGTCTTCGTCCTTGATGCCGCGCGCATTCAGGTTGAGCAGCGAGGTGAAATAAAAACCCGTGATGGCATCAACATCGCCCTTGGCCAGCATGGTCTCGCGCAGCGGCGGATCCATCGACACCCAGTTGACCTTGGTCAGATCAATGCCGTTGGCTTTCGCGAAGATCGGGAACGCTTTACGGCCGGCGTCAAAGACCGGTGCGCCGAGTTTTTTGCCCATCAGATCGGCCGGCTTTTTAATGCCGGTTTTTTTCAGCGAAAATACCGCCGCCGGGGTATTGTTATAGACCATCATGACCGCTATCGGCTTGGACGGGGCAGTCGGGTTGTTGCCCTGGAACTCCATGAGTGCGGCCAAGTCGGCAAAGCCCATTTCGTAGGCACCCGAGGCCACCCGATTGACGGCGTTGCCGGAGCCATTACCGGCATCGACCGTGACGTCAAGTTTTTCATCCTTGAAATAGCCCTTGGCCTTGGCGGCCAGAAACAGTGCCGCCGGGCCTTCAAAGCGCCAGTCGAGCTGAAACTTGATCTTGGTTTCCTGTGCCCAGGCGGCCGAGGAGCCAATCAGTAGCGCTGAAGATAGAGTGGCGGCGAGGCCAACTCGCAAAGTTAACGAACCAGGCGTGAACGAGCTAAACATGAGCGAACCAAACATGAATCAGAGTCTCCCGAGAATTGCGGTCTGTGGGTATTGACCAGCTTGTTTTGTAGCAAGCAACAATTATGCCGCGAAATATTGAATACCAGTAAACTCTTAGGGATTCGAGGAGACAAGCCCATGAACCATCCGCATCCATTGTTCGGCGCGCTCAAGCGCCCTTTGCCTGAGGTGCTCCTGAGCGCGCTCAGAACCCGATTCGCCGAGCGCTTTTCGACCGCCGCCGCCGTGCGTGAACATCATGGTCGCGACGAGTCGCCGTACCCGGTGACCCCACCCGATGCCGTGGTGTTTGCGCAGTCGACCGACGACGTGGTGGCCGCTGTCAAGCTGTGTGCCCAGTACAAGATTCCGGTCATCG
>JANORY010000642.1:0-3543 GCA_031415535.1 Burkholderiales bacterium
TTGGCTGAGTACGCCGACCTGAGTCTGGAGGAGATTGCCAGTGCAACCGGCACCAGCCGCGAAACTGTCAAGAGTCGACTACGTTATGCACGCGGCAAACTTGCGCAGATGCTGGTCGGAGTGAACAAGTGAACATTCCCAATAACGCTCCGGAGCATCGGCCACCAGACGGCAGCACCGACCGACCGGTGGGACTGAAGGACACTTTACCGTCGTTGCAGCCGCCGGGTTGGCTCAATGAGCAAATTCTCTCGGTTGCACATCAGCAGGCGCGCTTAAATGCGCAAGCCCAGGTTCCTGAGCACCAGCCCAAAAAGTCCTGGTCGTTCTCAAATAGTTGGTTGCCGTGGGCCGGAAGTCTGGCGAGCGTAGCGCTTGTCCTGCTGCTGGTGACGGCCGAACCTTTGCCACCTGAGATTCCGGCACGCCAAACAGTCGAAGAAGCGCCGGCAACGGCAGCGACACCAGGAACGGCACCGACCTATTCAACATCGGTCCCGGAGCCGCCCCCGGAGGCCGCAAAGCGCGCGCCAATGGCCAGCGCCAAACCCGCACCTGCTTCGCGCGTGGCACCGTCCCCGCAGCCTTCGCCGGCCGCGCGCGAGTTCCCCGCGAGACCAGTAGCCCCCGAACCGGCAGACGTATCGCGCCCGGCACCCGCGAAGGCCGAATCGGCCCAATCATCAGCTAGTTCGCCTGCGGTATCAGCCTCACCTGCGGGACCGCCGCCTTCTGTCGCACCGACGTCTTCTGCCACCGCGACGCCTCCTGCCGCATCGCCGCCACCGGCCGCCCTTGGACAATCTGCTCGACCAGCCCAGCCGACGCCATCGGCAACCTCGGCCGACTCGGCGAATACCGCGCGTGAGTTCGCAAAGTCTGCGGCACCCCGCCCGGCGGGTGCCGCCGACGCGATCTTGCAACCGAGCCGCGAGCGGCGTGCCGCCGACGCACCGAGCAACGCACCGAGCGCCGAGTCGGTCGGCCAATGCGCGCAACAGCTCGATGAGTTACTGTTGGCCAGCCGAAAGCGCGAGGCGCAACAATTGTTTCGCCGCTGCGCTGAGCGCTACCCTGAGCACATTTGGCCACCCGTATTGCGACAGCGGCTCGAACTGGTCGAACCAAAGCCACCCGAATAAATTAACGAGTATTTAGGCGAATAAGCCGTCGCGTCGATCGTTAACCCCTTTTGGTCGCAGCCAACGTTTAATCCTTCGAAGCTTATTCAAAGGAGAAGTTCATGGGTTTCGATCGAGTCAACAAAGCCTGTTGCAACGGGCGTCTCAGGCACGCAGTACTTGCACTGCTGGCAGCCATCGGCCTCTTCGCGGGTGGGCAGTCCGCGTACGCCTTCTGCGGTTTTTACGTCGGCAAGGCCGACAGTTCCTTATTCAACGAGGCCTCTCAGGTCATTCTCGTCAGAGACGGCTCAAGAACGGTCCTCTCGATGCTCAACGACTACAAGGGCGAACTCACCGAATTTGCATTGGTGGTGCCAGTCCCCACCGTTTTGACGCGCGAGCAGATCAATGTCGGCGATCGCCGCATCTTTGATCGCATCGACGCTTATTCGGCACCCAGGCTGGCTGAATATCACGACGAAGACCCGTGCCGCCGAGCAGAGTTGCGAGAGATGATGCGCGGCAGCGGAATGCCGCAGTCGGCGGCACCGGTCGCCAAGGCCGCCGGTGTAGCCGCAGACAGTGTCAAGGTTGAGGCGACTTACACGATTGGCGAATACGACATCGTGATTCTGTCGGCGACCGAATCCGATGGCCTGGAAACCTGGTTGCAGCAAAACGGCTATCGCGTTCCAGCCGGTGCCTCCAAAGCCTTGCAGCCGTACATCAAACAGGGCTTGAAATTCTTCGTGGCCAAGGTCAACTTGAAGGAGCAGGCGAAGCTTGCAAACGCTCAAGGCTTCACAACCCTGCGGCCCTTGCAGTTCGCCTTCGAGTCGGCACGCTTCATGTTGCCGATGCGCCTCGGCATGGTGAATTCCAACGGCCCGCAAGACCTGATCGTTTATGTCATGACCCGCAGTGGTCGAGTCGAAGCGAGCAACTATCGTACCGTCAAGCTGCCCGCCAACATGGATCTGCCAGTGTTCCTGCGCGGCGATTTCAAAAACTTTTATAAATCAATGTTTGATCAGCAGGCCAAACGCGATGAATACAAAACCGTATTCACCGAATATTTCTGGGACATGAACTGGTGTGATCCTTGTGCTGCTGACCCGCTGACGCCTGCCGAGCTGCGCCAGGCCGGCGTGTTCTGGCTGAATGGTCCGGCCGCTCAGGCAGACCCCTTGAATCAGACCCCGGCCAACCCAAGCGACGCACAAGCACCTCGAAGATCGCGACCGCTGCCGCTGCCGCAAGCTCAGCCGGTGATGTTAACGCGACTGCATGTTCGTTATACCCGTGAGAGCTTTCCGGAAGACCTTGCCTTGCAGCAGACCAGTGACCGGCAGAATTATCAGACGCGTTATGTGTTGCGCCATCCGTTTAAGGGATCGCCAAACGCTTGCGAAGCTGCCGCCGGTTACTACCGCGAGCTTGCGCGCCGGCAAGAACGCGAGGCCGAGCAATTAGCTCAATTGACCGGCTGGAGCCTGAACGATATCCGCCCGCGCATGGATATCGCCCCGCTCGAGAACAAACCCTGGTGGAGCAACTTATGGAAAGGCTGAGTTGGCTGCCGCGGATCGACCCGCGCCTGTTCCAGATCATGTTCCTGGGTTGCTTTTTAACCGTAGGTGTCCTGTTGCGCGATTTTTCGGTGCAAGGCGCACAGATCGCGCTGACGTTCGCAACCGTCATCGCAACCCAGGCGTTCTGGCTGCATCGCTTGAATCTCAAACAAGCCGGATTTCTGTCGGCGCTGGTAAGTTGCTTCGGACTGTCGATCCTGATTCGCGCCGATAACCTCTGGGCTCATCCGCTGATCGCACTGCTGGCGATTTCCTCAAAGTTTGTGTTGCGGCTCGATGCACGCCATATCTATAACCCAGCCAACCTCGGCGCGATTCTGGCCGCGTTTGTGGTGCCCGGTGCCTGGGTTTCGCCGGGACAATGGGGACAAAGCATCACATTGGCGGCCTGGTTCCTGGCGCTTGGTACCATCGTCACCCAACGATCGCGCCGGATAGATATTGGCTGGTGTTTTCTGGCGTTCTACCTCGGGCTAATCACGCTGCGGGTTTTGATTCTCGGCCAAAATCCCTTGGTCATCGTGCATCAACTGCAAAGCGGCGCGCTGCTGCTGTTCGCGTTCTTCATGATTTCCGATCCGATGACGACACCGGTCAACACGGCCGCGCGGATTGGCTATGCGTTTGTGGTGGCGCTGTGCGCATTGATCTGGCAGTTCGTATTTTTCAAGCCAAACGGCTTGATCGTCAGTCTGTTTGTTCTGTCGCCACTGGTGGTATGGCTTAATCGCCTGATGCCCGGCCAGAGCTACCAATGGCAGCCCAAACCGGCCCGGCAAGAAATGTCGATCGAAGCCAACCGTTAGAATGAGTGGGATCGAACGTGT
>JANORY010000643.1:0-8275 GCA_031415535.1 Burkholderiales bacterium
AGGCTTCGATTCCGGCAATGATCTCCTGCGATACGGCAGCACGCGGGTGTTCGGTGAGCACGAATAGCCGCGCACCGCGAACTGAAGTCAAGGGCGAGCGCGGCAGGATGACTTCCGAGATGACGTCGAGCGCAAGCGCCAGATCGGCCGCGCAGCGCGCCAAGGGACCCGCCACTGCGAGCGGAGCGTCGGCACCATCGGTACCCGGAAAGGGATGTCCGTCAAGCGGCACCATGCCAGCGGCGAGCGCCGCAGCCGAACCGCCGGAAGAACCGCCCGGCGTGCGCGCTGGGTCGAAGGGATTGACCGTGCGGCCATAAATTGGATTCACCGCCTGGACGTCGGCCAGCGACACCGACACGTTGGTCTTGCCGAGAATTACGGCACCGGCCTCACGCAGGCGCTTGACCGTCGAGCCGTCATCGGTCGCCTTAATATCCCGGAATTGGGTCAGGCCCCAGGTCGCAGGGTGACCGGCCAGCGTGAACGATTCCTTGACGGTCATCGGTACGCCGAGCAAAGGCTTTCGAACGCCGGCAGCGATCAATGCATCGGCCGCATCGGCGTCGCTGCGCGCTCGATTAAAATCGCGAACCACTACGGCGTTGATGGCCGGGTCGCGAAGCTTAATGCGGGCAATCGCCGCTTCACAGGCCTCGAGCGCAGAAAGTTTGCCCGAAGCAATCGCTGTCGCCGTTTCTGTAGCTGTCAATTCGGTCATCTGTTCCCCGATTCGGTCGAAGCTTCGTTGGTCCGTTGGTCCGCTGGTTCAGTCTCAGCGCACCGCAATCACCACACCGGATTCATCGACTGAGGCCATGGCACTGGCCGACGACTTCAGCCCGTGATCAGCGGCACTGAATCCTACCAGTTGCAGACCACCCGTCAAGACCAGACTCATCTCGCCGCCGTTGGCTGAGCGCGAAGCACGGCTGACCCGTCCATGCAGCAAGTTGCGGCCTTCGAGCGGCGCGATTTCCGACGCAATCTCGACCGCAGTCGCCTTGCACAGTGCAATCACCGAACGTCCAGGCTGCAGGCCCAGCAACTCGGCGCTTTCTCGCGTGATTCGTGAGAAAACGGAAGTTTGATCGGCCAGTCCAAGTTCGACCCGCACTGTGGCGGCTCGCATCTTGAGTGCCAGCACTGTGCAGGGTAATTGATTACGCATGCTGGTACGCAGCCCGGAGACGGCCATACTGGCCGCAGCCCAGTCGACACCTGTTTCGCGGGCGAGTCGTGCAAAGACATCGGCGCGCGCCGCACCCAACAGATCGGCGGCCCGCAGTACTTGCTTGCCAGCGTCGGTCAGCAGTGCGCCGCCACCACCCCGACCGCCCACTGCCTTCGCGAGCAATGGCGTGCCGGCCAAATTGCTCAGGGTTTCAAGCGCCTGCCATGCGGCCTTGTAACTGACCCCCACTGCGCGCGCGGCTTCCGAGATCGAGCCGGCATTACCGATACGGCGCAAGATGTCGATGCGCTTGTCGGTCGCGTCGTGGGCGAGCGCCTCCGCCAGGTCAAGTCGAGAATTTTTCATGGATTGATTATCCCGATAACTGATCAGGATTGCTATACTCGCTATTCCATAATTGAATAGCGCTACTCGGTTACTGGCACCACGCTAATGAAATATTTCATAATGTTTTCTCTTCAACGCCCGGTGAGACTTTCGATGCCGGATCTGAAGAAGTGTTTGCTGATCAGCCTGACGACCTGCATCTACTTCACGCTGGCTCCGGTCCTGCGGGCGGCTGAGGTGCAGGTCGCGGTCGCGGCAAACTTCAATGCGCCCATGCAGAAAATCGCGGCTGCGTTCGAGGCCGATACGGGACACAAGGCAGTCCTATCGTTCGGATCAACTGGCAAGTTCTATGCCCAGATACGCAACGGCGCACCGTTTCACCTGCTGCTGGCGGCCGATGACGAAACGCCGGCTCGACTCGAAAAGGACGGCGTCGGCGTTGCCGGCTCACGCTTCACCTACGCCATTGGCCGGCTGGCCCTCTGGAGCAAGAACCAGGCCACGGTCGATGACCGTGGCGAAGTTCTGCACAGCGGCCAGTTCGAGCGGCTGGCGCTGGCCGATCCGAAACTCGCGCCGTATGGCGCGGCCGCCCTTCAGACGCTTGAGCGGCTCGGGCTGCGTCAGCGACTGCAATCAAAGTTCGTGTACGGCGAGAATATTGCGCAGACTTTTCAGTTCGTGGCCACCGAGAACGCCGCGCTTGGCTTTGTGGCGCTGTCCCAGGTATTTGCCGACGGCCGTATCACCCAGGGATCGGCCTGGGTAGTTCCGGCGAGCCTGCACGCGCCGATTCGACAGGACGCCGTGCTGCTGAACACCGCTCGCGACAATCTGGCTGCCGCCGCACTGCTCGGATACTTGCGCACCGACAAGTCGCGCAACATCATTCGCGGTTACGGCTACGATTGGTGAGCTCGTTGCCTATTTCGCGCGAAGCGCTGCAGGCCGTTTGGTTGACCATCGAATTGGCCAGCCTGGCCACCGTGCTGCTGCTGCTGTTGGCTACGCCATTGGCCTGGTGGTTGGCGCACACCGAGTCGCGCCTGCGCGCAGCGATCAGCGCGGTGGTTACCTTACCCTTGGTTTTGCCACCAACCGTGCTGGGGTTTTATCTGCTGGTGGCGATGGGTCCGCAAGGGCCGCTGGGCCAATTGACCCAGTCGCTCGGCTGGGGACTTCTATCCTTCACGTTCACCGGTTTGTTGATCGGTTCAATGGTTTTTTCTTTGCCGTTTGCGGTGCAACCATTACAGCACGCCTTCGCGGCGATCGGCACTCGACCGATGGAAGTCGCCGCCACCCTGCGGGCGCGCCCGCTCGATGCGTTTTTCACGGTCGCCCTGCCATTGGCCCGGCCGGGCTTGGTCACCGCCGCAATTTTGACCTTCGCGCATACGGTTGGCGAATTCGGCGTGGTGCTGATGATCGGCGGCAATATTCCCGGCAAAACTCGCGTTGTCTCGACCCAGATCTACGGCCACGTCGAGGCCATGGAATACGTGCAGGCGCACTGGCTGGCCGGCAGTATGCTTGTGTTTTCATTCGCGGTGCTGATGACCCTGGCCTTGTTGAATCGCGGCCAGGCACGTCTGACGCCGTGAATGACACCGTGAACGCGACTGCAAGTTCCACTGATAACCACATCAAGATCGATCTGCCCCGCGCCGACTTCAGACTGACCGTCGATATCGGCTTGCCGGCACGTGGCATCACGGTTCTGTTCGGCGCTTCCGGCAGCGGCAAGACCAGCGTCCTGCGTTGCGTCGCCGGTCTGGAGCGCGCCCAACAAGGCTATGTACGGATTGCCAACGAGGTCTGGCAGGACGACCGTGTCGACCAGTTTGTGCCGACCTGGCGTCGATCCTTGGGTTACGTGTTTCAGGAAGCCAGTCTCTTTGAGCATCTGAATGTGCAGGGCAATCTGCAGTATGGGCTGCGCCGCACACCTTCGCCGTCGGCTAACGCCGCCTTGAACGAAGCGATTGAATTGCTGGGCATCGGCGACTTGCTCAAACGCTGGCCGAAGCAGTTATCTGGTGGCGAGCGGCAACGCGTCGCGATTGCCCGGGCGCTGGCCACGCAGCCGCGATTGTTGCTGCTTGATGAACCGATGGCCTCGCTGGACTATGCACGTCGCCATGAAATCATTCCGTGGCTGCAGCGGTTGCGCGACGAACTGAGTACGCCAATGCTCTACGTCACCCACTCCGTGGACGAAGTCGCCCACCTGGCCGATCACCTGGTGGTGCTGGAGCGCGGCCGTATCCGGAGCGCTGGGCCGGCCGCCGAAGTTCTGTCGGCGACCGTGAATCCGGTCGTACTCGGCGAGGACGTCGGCGCGCTGCTGGACGCCCGCATCGCTGAGCGCGACGAAGCGTGGCATCTGGCGCGCGCGGCCTTTGACGGCGGCAGTCTCTGGATACGCGACATCGGCCTGCCGCTCGGTCATCGGGTTCGTCTGCGGGTGCTGGCCCGCGATGTCAGCATCGCCACTGAAGAGCCGAGGCACACCAGCATTCAGAATCATCTGCCCTGTGTCATCGAATCGGTGGCTGCCGACAGCCACCCCTCGCAGGCACTGGTGCGCCTGCGTTGTGGCGACTGCATTTTGCTGGCCCGGATTACCCAACGTGCCGTTGCTGAGCTCGACTTGTGCGCGAACAAGGAGGCGTGGGTTCAAGTCAAGTCGGTTGCACTCATTTAGAAATTCGCGTAGCCCGATGTTGTAGGACCGGGCAGATTCTCCAGGCGGTTGTTTTAGGCGATAGGCGCTTGAACCGAGAGCAATAATTGCAAACATTCGAAACCGATTTCTGGAAGGACGCCCAGTTGCGCAAGGTCTGGGATCAGATCGTTCCGGGTGAGCCGCGCAAGACCATTCTGTACACATCGACGCTCGAGGCGATCCAGAAGTATTGTCGCGTCGTCGGTGACTTGCATCCGCTTTATTTTGATGAGGAATACGCTGGAAAGTCACCCTACGAGGGACTGATCGCGCCGCCGGCGATTCACATTTTGCTGATGTTCGCCTGCACGCCGGCCGACGACTGGATGTACCCGCTCGGTGGTATTCATCGCCGGCTCGAGACGCGATGGAAGGCGGCCATCAAACCGGGCGACACGATCACGCCAAGTGCCGTCGTCACCTCGAAAAAGCAGACGGCGCAGAGCCGCTGGCTTTCACTCGATATTTTGGTTCGAAATCAGCGCGGCGAGATACTCGCACAGGCTGAGGCGATGGTCGAATTTCCGACTGCGCTTTATACGCGATCGCAGGAACCTCCCTTGAAAAACGGGCTTGCCCAGTTACGCTCACTCACGAGGGTCGTGACATTTTTGCTGGCCGCTTAGCAGCCGGCTACAATCGACAACGAGCTTGATGAAATGAGGATTTAAAATGCCAATAACAGGCGGTTGTCATTGCGGTGCGGTTCGTTATGAGGCAGAAGGCGAAGCAATTACCCACGCGTTGTGCCATTGCAAGGATTGCCGACGTCACGCCGGTGCCCCAATGGTCGCCTGGACCATGTACAAGGAAGGTGCATTGAAGGTCACCAAGGGCGCACCGAAGGTCTACCAGTCATCCGAATTCGGACGACGACATTTCTGCGCCAATTGCGGTACCGGTCTTTTTTATACCAATGCCGAAGTGCTGCCGGGCATTGTCGATATCCAGAGTGGCACTTATGATGACCCCGACCTAGTTCCGGCGCGCGCACACATCCAGGTCGCTGAACGTATCGGCTGGATGGCCCGCGTCCATGAGCTACCCGAGTTCGAACGTTACCCGCCGCACTAGCGGGATCAGTTTCGAACCTACTTGCGGTCAAGGTAGGGCTGAACCACCACCTGCGTTTCCTTGCTGCTGACAACCGGAACAATCTCGAGCGTGGCACCAAACCCACGCCACTCCAGAACCCAGTGCTGGAACAGTCGCAGGTCGTCGCACTCGATGATTTGAAAACAACGACTGAAGTTCGGCTCGACCCAACTGTCAATGTACTTCAGGCCATCGGGCAACATTCGCGAGCCATCGCGGAGTTGTTTGTAGAGTGGCACCATGTCGTTCGCTACCGAGGCTTGCCTGAACACACCTTCGTAGGACAAGCCCAAGCGTCGGGCCACCGCGCGCGATGGCGGCGGCGCGCGCCCGATCCACGTCTTGACTTCGGTACAAGGGCTCGGCGATTCGGGCAAAGAGCGATCCTGCCACTCCGTTTGTTGCTGTTTAAATAGGTGGTTCGAATTCGAAAGCAAGAGGCGGAGTGCGGGAAGTTCCGGCAAGGCCCACCATGCGCTCATTGACCGAACAAACCGAACAGACTGAAAGGCAGGTTGCACCGATGAACAAACGTACCGAGGCGTTGGCTGCGACAACGCAGGCTGACCCGCGCTGGCGATCCGTAGTCGCGCGAGACGATCAGTTTGACGGGCGCTTCTACTACTCCGTCAGAACCACCGGCGTATTCTGCCGACCGAGCTGCGCTGCGCGTGCTGCCAAATCCGAGAACATCGCTTTTCACGAGACGGCTGACGACGCACAGCGCGCTGGCTTTCGGCCGTGTAAACGATGCAAGCCCGATCAGATTTCGCTTCAATCCAGGCAGGTGCTTATGGTCGCCGAACTTTGCCGATTCATCGAGATTGCCCAGGTAGTTCCGACGCTGGCTGAACTGGCGAACCGTGCCGCGATCAGTGCCTTTCATTTGCATCGCCTATTCAAGTCGGTCACCGGCTTGACACCCAAGGGCTACGCCGCCGCCCACCGAGCGCGGCGAGTTCGCGAAGTCCTGATTCGCGACGGCAGCGTCACCGACGCTATCTATGACGCCGGTTATAACTCCGGTGGTCGGTTCTACGCGGAAGCTGACCGGGTATTGGGCATGACCCCGACCAATTTTCGCGCCGGTGGTGCCGGCACCGAGATTCGGTTCGCGATCGGTGAATGTTCGTTGGGCAGCATTCTGGTCGCGTGCAGCGATCGCGGCGTGTGCGCGATCTTGCTGGGCGACGATGCTGTCGCTCGCGCGAGAACTTCAGGACCGGTTCCCGAACGCGACGCTGTTCGGCAGCGATGCAGAATTCGAAAAACTGGTCGCCAAGGTAGTAGGGTTTGTCGAAGCGCCTCGGATCGGATTGGATCTGCCGCTGGATGTGCGTGGAACGGCTTTTCAGCGCCGAGTTTGGCAGGCGCTTCGCGCAGTCCCAGCAGGGCAGACCGTTAGCTACGCCGAGCTTGCCCAAGGCATCGGTTCGCCGACGGCGGTTCGCGCGGTCGCACAAGCCTGCGGCGCCAACTCGTTGGCCGTCGCAATTCCCTGCCATCGAGTTGTGCGCAGCGACGGTGCGTTGTCGGGCTATCGCTGGGGGGTCGAGCGAAAGCGCGCGCTGCTGGAAATGGAAGCCTGAACGATGAACATCGACTGGCACAAGGTTGGCCGGATGCAGCGATTCCGGCAACGGTGGCGAAGACTGGCCAGTGGCTGACGTTCGATACGTATTATTCGGCTCAGGCCGGGCAGAACGGTTGCCACACTGAAGCCGACATTAGCGCCGATGGTCGAACCGTCGCTCGGGCGCGCCGCCGCGTTTCGAATGGCATTGAAAGTCGCTGAGCGCTCGATTGAATGATGAGCCTTCGCAGAGCACCACCTTGCAGACTGGCAGCTTGCCGAGGTCTATGCACACCCAATTTGACAAACCAGCCCGAATCCGGCGATGATCTCGATATGAACTCCCGCCAGACCGCCGTTTTCAAGCTCAGCACCCCGCGTGCAGGGCTAGGGCTGTCCGCGCTACGACTGCTGCTGCGCTGCTAAGCGCACATTCCCCACACCCCCCATCCCCCGTTGTTTCCCGCCGCCTTTAAATGGTCGGCGGTAAAAGCTTTTTTTTAATCCTGGAGAACTTCGATGCCGATGCCCAAACCCAGCTCCAAGTACCGCCCCTACGCCCAGATTGGCGTCAAGGACCGTACCTGGCCCGATCAGATCATCAGCAAGCCGCCGATCTGGTGCAGCGTCGATCTGCGCGATGGCAATCAGGCGCTGATCGAGCCGATGGATGCTGAGCGCAAGCTGCGTATGTTCTTGCATCTGGTCAAGCTGGGCTACAAGGAAATCGAAGTCGGCTTTCCGTCCGCCTCGCAGACTGATTTCGATTTCGTTCGCAAGCTCATCGAGGACGACCTGGTGCCCGCCGATGTGACCATGCAGGTGCTGGTGCAGGCGCGCGAGGAGTTGATCGCGCGCACCTTCGAGTCCTTGATCGGCGCCCCACGTGCCATCGTCCATTTGTATAATTCGACGTCGACTGCCCAGCGCCGCGTAGTCTTTAACCTTGATCGTGACGGAATCAAGGCGATCGCGGTGCAGGGTGCGCAGTGGGTCATACACTATGCGGCCAAACAACCCAATACGCACTGGACGTTTGAGTACTCACCAGAAAGCTTTACCGGCACCGAACTCGACTACGCCAAAGAGGTCTGTGATGCCGTTGGTGACGTCTGGCAGCCGACGGCAGAACGCAAGATGATCGTAAATTTGCCAGCCACTGTTGAGCACAGCACGCCGAACATCTATGCCGACATGATCGAATGGATGCATCGGCACCTGAAGTATCGACAGCAAATGGTGCTGTCGGTGCATCCGCATAATGACCGTGGCTGCGGCGTGGCTGCGGCCGAGTTCTCGGTCATGGCTGGTGCCGACCGGGTCGAAGGTTGTCTTTTTGGCAACGGCGAGCGCA
>JANORY010000644.1:0-4329 GCA_031415535.1 Burkholderiales bacterium
GTTTTGAGCAACAGTAAAGGTCGATGGGATTGAGTGGGACGGCGCAGCACTCGACACAGTGGCATGTGTTGGACTGATGTGCGATGGGGCGGTGTGCGGTGGGGCGGTGTGCGGTGGGGCGGTATTCAGCGTTTTGTTCCGCTTGAAAATAGGGTCGAGGATCCTGGCGATGGCAATTGAGTCAAACAGATGTTGCACCAGTTGCGCTTCAGGTGCGCGAACGGCAGTGAGGTTATAGGTTTGGTTCCATCGCCTCAACAGCTCGAGGTATCGGAGCAGGTGCTCACGTTCAAGCTCGGAGAGTTCGACGCCTATTTTGCCTGCCGCCGCTTTTAGACGATCTTCATATATGTGACTGGTCACTTTCGGGCTTTACTCAGAATCCGTGGAAAGGGCGTTGGTTTTTCTGCGCCGTTTCAGGTGGATCAACAGCAGTGACACTGCGGCGGGCGTAACGCCAGAAAGGCGTGAGGCCTGACCCATGGTTTCCGGCCTTACCCGGGCCAGATTTTGAGCAACTTCGCTCGACAGCCCTTTGATGCCGAGGTAGTCGAAGTCAGCCGGCAACTGGAGCTGTTCATTGTGCTCATGGCGACCAATCTCAAGTTGCTGGCGCGCAATATAGCCTTCGTACTTGTGCTGAATCTCCAACTGTTCCGCCACGCTCGGATCGGTTACGGCTGGTCCGAATTCGGTGGCAAGGCTGTGATATCGCACATTTGGGCGGCGCAACAGTTCCGCCAAGGTGTATTCACGCTCGATCGGCTGGCCAATAATCGCAGTCGCTCGATCTGCTTGGAAGATCTTGGGATTTACCCAGGTTGACTTAAGCCGCTGGGTTTCCCGTTCAATCTGTTCTCGCTTGCGACAAAATTCGGTCCAGCGCGCGCCATCGACGCTGCCCAACGCATGTCCGAGCTCGGTAAGCCGCAAATCGGCGTTGTCTTCGCGCAGGCTCAAACGATATTCAGCCCTGCTGGTGAACATACGATAGGGTTCGTTGACGCCCTTGGTAACCAAGTCGTCAACCAGAACGCCGATGTAGGACTGATCTCGGCGCGGATGCCAGGCGCTTTTTTCTTGAATCTGGCGAGCGGCATTAATTCCCGCGACCAGCCCTTGCGCGGCGGCTTCTTCGTACCCGGTCGTTCCGTTTACCTGTCCAGCAAAGTACAGATGGCTGATCAATTTGCTTTCAAGCGTGGACTTCAGTGAACGCGGATCGTAATAGTCATATTCGATGGCGTAACCGGGACGCAGGATGTGAGCGTTCTCCAGACCGGACATCGAGCGAACCAGGGCCAGTTGCACATCGAAGGGCAAACTGGTGGAAATTCCATTGGGATAATACTCGTGGGTGTTCAGTCCCTCTGGCTCAAGGAAGATCTGATGCGAGGTCCTGGACGCAAATCGGTGGATTTTGTCTTCTATGGACGGACAATAGCGTGGACCGACCCCTTCGATTACCCCGGTATACATCGGCGATCGATCCAAGCCCGCACGGATGATATCGTGCGTTGATTGATTGGTGTGAGTGATCCAGCAAGGTAGTTGCTGTGGGTGTTGGTCTGCTGTTCCCAGGAACGAGAAGACCGGCACCGGGTCAAGGTCGCCGGGTTGCTCCAGACAGCGGGAGAAATCTATGCTGCGGCCGTCGATTCTGGGCGGCGTACCGGTCTTCAAACGGCCCTGCGGTAGGTCGAGTTCTTTAAGCCGGGCACCAAGTGAAAGTGCCGGCGGATCGCCGGCCCGCCCTGCCGAATAGTGCTTCAGACCAACATGGATCAAACCATTCAGGAAGGTTCCGGCCGTGACGACTACCGCATGGCCTCGGAACTGTATACCGAGTTGGGTAACGGCACCGACCACGCGCTCGCCTTCTATTATCAGATCATCCACAGCCTGCTGAAACAAACTCAGGTTCGGCTGATTTTCGATTCGGTTTCGAATAGCCTTGCGATACAAGACTCGGTCCGCCTGGGCGCGTGTGGCGCGCACGGCGGGGCCTTTGCTGGAATTCAAGATTCTGAACTGAATGCCGGCTTCATCCGTGGCTGCGGCCATCACACCACCCATGGCATCTATTTCTCTGACCAGGTGGCCCTTGCCGATCCCGCCAATGGAAGGATTGCAGGACATTTGTCCTAATGTTTCGATATTGTGCGTCAGCAGCAGGGTTTTTGCGCCGAGTCGCGCCGAGGCAAGTGCAGCCTCGGTTCCGGCATGGCCGCCCCCGACCACAATGACGTCGAATGTTTCAGGGTAGAGCATATTTCCAGCTTCTTTCATTAGTCCACGTCGGCTGCCAAACCGATTGTCTTGAGCCGAAGCGCTTTGGCAACCTTGTCGTTGGAGGCGCGATTATAGGAGGGCGGTGCCTGCGACGGTAGTCGAATCTTGGGGCTGTCGTTTGCGGAGCGTCCACAACCCAGGAGGCAAACCGATCCGCGCTCGGGTCTGCATGCCTCCTAGTCCGAAGCCTCACGCCTGTTGTTTCACGTGAAACAACTCGGAAGATCACCGCCAATCGCAAATGTTTCACGTGAAACATACGCGCTGTTGGCCAAGTGATCGACGCACTAAACAACAACGCTCAAGGAAATGCAGAGCCGCAACTCAGTTTCGCTGGCCCTTCGGGGCGACCTGACACCAGGCGAAATGTCTAGCGCCGACCCTAACACAATGTTAGCCCCAAAATTATGCGGCCGGATAATCTGTTCACCATTCACAATGACCAGACGGCGCGGATCAACATCCCAACCGAATACGCCGCTTAACGCCACTGCTCTAAATGAGTCGAAACACGTCAGGACTTTTGGGTTTACCCGCCCACCAGAGCTTGCCCACTCACTAAACAGACGCCGTTGTCAGCACAAGTGTCTTGCCCCGTAAATACCGAGCATACAGACAAGGTGAGATAGGGCGATTGCAAGGCGCGGTTTCGTAACGCCGCAAGCGCCACCATACCACCTTGCCCAGAAGGGGTTCAACCAAACGGCGCGCTCCGTCGCTCGCCCGATCATCGCCGTTTACCGAGTCAAGCGAAGACCTCAATTTTCACAACTGAGCGTAAGTTCGATCAAGCTATTAGAAAAGGAAATTACTATCACTTCATTCTATTAGATCAACGGTTCAGGCCCTCTCCACGAGAGCAGGCCCTCACACCGAAAACGCTTTAGCGGCGGCGGATTCCCGAACAGTCAATTCGAAGCGTCATTACGAAGAAACGTTTATCGCTCCGTCGAAATCCATCGGGCGGCTCGTTCGGCGATCATCAGCGTCGGCGAGTTGGTATTGCCGGAGGTAATAGTCGGCATCACACTGGCATCAGCAATCCTTAACCCGGCAATTCCATGACAGCGAAGCTGCGAATCCACCACAGCGTTCGGATCGCTACTCGGTCCCATCTTGCAGGTACCCACGGGATGAAAAATCGTTGTGCCGATCTGGCTGGCGGCGCCCGCCAATTCCAGATCCGACTGAAACCGAGCCCCCGGTAAAAACTCCTCCGGGCAATACCGCGCCAAGGCTTTGCCCGCGACGATCTCCCGAGTCAGCCGTATGGCACGGGCCGCAGTCAAACGATCGCCTTCAGTAGACAAATAGTTCGGTGCGATTCTCGGCGCCGCAAAAACATCCGGCGAGCCCAGACGAATCGAGCCACGCGAGGTCGGCCGCAAATGACACACCGAAGCCGTAATCGCCGGAAAAGAATGCAGAGGTTCACCAAACTTATCCAGCGACAAGGGTTGCACATGATATTCAAGATCTGGGTAGGGCAAGCCCGGATCGCTGCGCGCAAACGCGCCCAGTTGGCTCGGTGCCATCGTCAAGGGCCCGCGCCTCATCAATGCGTACTGTGCGCCCATCCATGCCTTCTGAAACAGGCTTTGAATCTGCACATTGAGCGTTTTAACACCGTTCACCCGGTAAATCATCCGCAACTGCAGATGGTCCTGCAAATTGCCGCCCACGCCCGGTAAATCAACGCACGGCTTTATGCCCACCGAACGCAAGTCGGCCGCCGGCCCGATTCCCGAGAGTTGAAGAATGGCGGGGGTATGAACCGCCCCGGCTGACATAACAACTTCTCGTGCGCAATCAACCGAAACCTGCGCTGACGCGGACGAAGTCCCGAATGAAGCCCCAGACGAGGCCCCAGACGAGGCCCCAGACGAAGACGCCCCTATCGTCGACTTCCCAGCTCGCGAATCCCTAACCACATAGTCAACCCCTTCAACGCGGCGTGAGCCATCGCTGCGCAACCGAACCCGAGTCACGTGCGCATGGCTAACCACCTTTAAGTTCGAACGCCCCAAGGCCGGCCTC